>CAZPIS010000261.1:0-2629 GCA_964586745.1 uncultured Ruminiclostridium sp. | reverse complement strand
CCTTGATTTAACGATATTTAACATCTTGTCGGCATCTCTGTACCAAACTTAAAGACATTTTGTTCTTTCATATTTTAGCATTCAATTTTGAGTTATGCAATAACCTTGTCAATCATTTTTCTTATGTTTATAATTAGGATATTACATCATTGGAGGAACATATGAAAAAACTGATATCATGGAATGTTAACGGATTGAGAGCGGTAATAGGAAAGGGTTTTCTAGATTTTTTTGATAGCAAAAATCCGGATATGCTTTGCTTACAGGAAATAAAACTTTTGGAAGGCCAGCTTGATATGCCATTAGAAGGGTATTTTTCATATTTTAACTATGCCGAAAAGAAAGGTTATTCAGGTACTGCTATCTTTACGAAAATAAAGCCAATGAATGTTACATATGGTATTGGAATAGACAGGCATGACCACGAAGGCCGTGTAATTACACTTGAATTTGAAGGCTGCTATTTAGTTACTGTGTATACGCCCAATTCACAAAGAGAGTTAGAGAGATTAGCCTACAGAATGGAATGGGAGGATGATTTCAGAGAATATCTTCTATCCCTTGATAAGGTCAAACCTGTAATAGTCTGTGGGGACTTGAATGTTGCTCATAAAGAGATAGATCTTAAGAATCCAAAGACAAACCGTCGAAACGCGGGATTTACAGATGAAGAGCGAAACAAGTTTACAGAGCTTTTAGAAGCCGGTTTTACAGATACATTCAGGTACTTTTATCCTGATAAAGCAGAAGCCTATACATGGTGGTCATATATGTTTAAAGCACGTCAAAACAATGCCGGATGGCGTATTGACTATTTTTGCGTATCTAAATCTTTGGAAAATAAAATACAGGATGCTATTATTCATTCCGATGTTATGGGCTCGGACCATTGCCCTGTTGAGTTATTGATTGATGAGAGCTGTTTTATTAAATAATTATGTTCTTATGTGACATTGAGGACAGGTACCTTGTCTCACAAATCATGGGACATCGGCTATAGGTTTCATAGCGTGTATTTATAACAATGATTACTTCGCATTATTCTTTCATTGTACTATTCCTTTTAGGACCTGAATAAAATAGATTGTCCTATTTTTATTCTTTCGGGAGTGGTATTGTGGAAGCTTTGGAGCGTACCCTTGTATACGATGATATAAAAGAAAATATATATGGGCTGACCGAGTCTGATGCGGCGAAAAACCTTGAATTATATGGCAAGAATGTATTAAAGCAAGGTAAAAAGAAGTCCTGGCTTAAAACTTTATTATCTCAATTTACTGATTTAATGATAATAATTCTGATAGTATCATCGGTTATATCTTTTTTTATGGGTGAAAACAGCGAAGGAATTGCGATAATGGTTATCCTTATTCTTAATGGGCTTCTTGGCTTTTTTCAGGAATTGCGAACCGAAAAGGCTATGGATGCTCTCATGAATATGGCGGCTCCCCACGCAAGAGTAATCCGTGATGGATTAATCAAAGATATTCCTGCCGACTTGGTTGTGCCAAGAGATTTGATTGTAATTGAAGCAGGAGATCGCGTTCCTGCTGATAGTGTGATTATAGAAGCAAATTCTTTGTTTTTAGACGAATCTATGCTGACCGGAGAATCAGTACCTGCATCAAAAACTGAAATCAGCAGAAGAACTCAGAGACAGGATAGAGTTACTAACTCAAACCTTCTTTACATGGGAAGCATGGTGACCAACGGTACCGGAAAGGCAGTTGTAATGGCTACCGGAATGGGAACAGAGATGGGCAAGATAGCCGATATGATTGTTACGGCAGGAACTCAGGAAACCCCCTTACAAAAAAGGCTGGAAAGACTGGGTGAAGTGATAGTAACCTTCTGTCTTATCATTTGTGCAGTGGTTGCTCTTATGGGTGTTTTTAGAGGAGAACCAATAATGCAGATGCTTTTAGGGGGCATAAGTCTGGCAGTTGCGGCCGTACCAGAAGGGCTTCCCGCCGTTGTTACCATAGCCCTTGCCATTGGCGTTCGCCGAATGGTTCAGAGAAACGCATTGATAAGGCGTCTTCCAGCCGTTGAAACTCTGGGCTGCGCTACTGTAATCTGCTCAGACAAGACGGGTACCCTTACAGAAAATCGTATGACCGTTGTATCCGCTTATGCTGGGAAAAGCTTATATAATCTAGAAAAAAGCTCGAAGGATAAGATGGTTATAATAAGCAAAGGAAAAGAAATTCACCAGGAGAAAGCTTTTTCGCTGAGACTCCTGCTAAAAACTGGTCTCATATGTAGTAACGCACGCCTTGCTAAGATTGAAAACAACAGAGAAAAAAGTCTTGATATAGAGGGCGACCCAACCGAGGTAGCATTAGTCAGAGCAGCGATAGATTCAGGTATGGACAAGAATGTGATGGATTCCTATTATCCAAGGATAAGAGAAATTCCTTTTGATTCTGACCGAAAGTTAATGTCAGTGGTTTGTCGGACAAATAAGGGGGAATTCTTTCTTTTCGCCAAAGGTGCGCCGGAGGTGATACTTGAGAAAAGCAATAAGATATTGGTTGGCGACTATGAAAGAGAAATGACCTTTGCTGAACGTGAGAATGTTATGAAGGAATGCAGGAAAATGACAGCTATAGCTCTTCGGGTTATTGGT
>CAZPIS010000260.1:0-2632 GCA_964586745.1 uncultured Ruminiclostridium sp. | reverse complement strand
TGCAAAATGCCCTTAAAGGACTTACAAATGCTATTACACGTTTTCCGTTGACGACGCTGTTCCTTCTTGGGGCTGTAGTTGTAAATGCCATTGATATTCACGGAGACGGAGACTTTTCAAAATACTTGTTGACACTAATTGTGGGCGCTATCCTTGGAGCAGTTGCCCAGGTGATATTTGAAAGGTTTTACCAAGGAAATTTTCTCAGAACGATTTTAAACGGCGGAACATCCCTACTGACTGTCGGGTATTATCTTATAATTATGCCGCTGCCCGAATTGAGTATAGAAATCAGCATAAGAACAGCAGTTGCATTGTTTGCGCTTTTAATTGCATTTATATGGATTCCGTCCATTAAAAGCAAAGCAAGCTTTAACGAAAGCTTTATGGTTGCGTTTAAAGGTTTTTTTATTTCATTGTTTTTTGCCGGAATCATTTTTGGGGGTACCAGTATAATAATGGCTGCTACAAATGAGTTGCTCTTTGAGGTGGACAGTGAAGCATATTCTCATGCTGCAAATATAGTATTTATATTATTTGCACCTATTTACTTTTTGTCTCTTATACCTGTTTATTACGGAAGGGCAGACGAGAATCAAACCCTAGAGAGCATGGAAATAAAAGAGGACAAAATTGACAAGATGGCTAATTGTCCAAAATATCTGGAAATTTTAATTTCATATATTATAATCCCGCTGACGGCAGTATTTACGCTTATTCTGGGCGTTTATATCGTAACTAATATCGGCAGTGATTTTTGGAGCGACAACTTGCTGGAACCCATGATTGTATCATATTCCATTACAGTAATACTTGTATATATTCTGGCAAGCCGGCTGGAAAACAGGTTTGCCCAATTGTTCAGAAAAATTTTCCCAAAGGTACTGGTACCCATTGTAATTTTCCAGGTTATAGCCTCAATTATGAAAATCGGAGATATGGGAATAACCCATACCCGTTACTTTGTAATAATATTTGGCATCTTTGCAATTGCTTCGGGTATCATTTTTAGTATTTTACCGGTACGGAAAAACGGTATCGTTGCGGTTTTATTGATTGTAATTTCGGTAATATCGATAGTTCCTCCCGTGGACGCATTTACCGTCAGCAGAAACAATCAGACAGGAATAATCCGGGATACACTTATAAAAAACAATATGTTGGAGAATGACCGGGTAAAGCCTAATCCTAATATTTCTGCCGGAGACAGGGAAAAAATTGTGGAAGCCTTAGAATATTTAAACAGAATAGAATATACCGGCAGAGTTCCGTTTCTTCCTTCCGGATTTAATTACTATTCCGATTTTGAGAAGGTGTTTGGATTCAATATGTACGAGCCGCAAGGCGAATCAAAATTTGCATATTTTAGGCTGGATGACACAGCAATGCTTGATATTGCGGGCTATGAAGTATTAACTCAAACAGCGGTAATTATCACTCGAAATAATGAAGCAAGTGAGGTTATCGGAACCATAAGCAAGACAGGAAGAAGCTTTATCATTAAAAAAATCACTACTTCCGAAGATTGTATTATATCGCTGTTTGAAGAAAATGAGCAGGAGTTATTGAGCTTTTCAACGAAAGAGATATTTGAAAAGTTTAGCGAAAGCGACAGTAACGTAAAGGAAATTATCCCCCTTGAAGAAGCAACATTCTCAAAGGAGAATGAACATGCTGCGATTACCGTTGTAATTAAAACTCTGAACATGGAAACATCGACGGAGAGCTCATACTATAATGCTGACATATTTATACTTGTTAAGATTAAGTGAATTTCAGGAGATAGTGGAACTATCAGAGCTGTTCTTTTTTGAGCGGCTCTTTTTCATACAAAAGGGTAAGGGGTAGCGTTTATGACTTGAATGATGCTTTATGCATTCATCGCATTTGCCGAAACGTATGCAATTATTCCATTTGCAAGGACACTTTTTGGAATCTTCGATTTCTATATTCACTTACCCCGAATCTCTATTTTCAGTATAGCTTTTGTGTTTAATATACATTTATTCTATAATAAAATATTATAACTAGGCAATCATTCTGAATGGGCGGTAGCTTGCTTGAAGTGACAGGACACGCTCAGGGTGACAAATGCTAGTAGCTGATGAAGGTTCCCCTTATTGAAGGCTGAAAATTATAAAAGATACACACTAGGAGGATTTTATGACTGATATATTATCAAGACTTACGAAGGAATTATCTATAAGACAGTCCCAGGTTGACAGTACTGTAAAGCTTATTGATGAGGGCAATACCATTCCTTTCATCGCCAGATACCGCAAAGAAGTCACGGGAGGATTGGACGATCAGGTTTTAAGAGAGCTTTATGATCGCTTGATCTATTTAAGAAACCTGGAGAGTCGAAAAGAAGAGGTAAGAAGGCTGATTGAAACCCAGGAAATGCTGACAGACGAGATTTCCGGGAGCTTGGACAAGGCCGAGACCTTGCAGGAAATAGAGGATATTTACCGTCCCTTCAAGCCAAAACGTCGGACCCGGGCATCCATTGCAAGGGAGAAGGGCTTAGAGCCTCTCGCAGTAATAATATATAGCCAAAAGCTTGTACAAGGTGATATAAATGCTTTGGCCTCAAAATATTTAGATGAGGAAAAGGGCGTCAGTACAGTTGAAG
>CAZPIS010000259.1:0-2637 GCA_964586745.1 uncultured Ruminiclostridium sp. | reverse complement strand
ACTCTTAAAAACATGACAACCATGTGTCCTATTTATAATATATAATAGTTTGTAGGATAGGGTTAATTTGGAGAAAATATGTTCCAACTCTTATAAATTGTATATATTGGAGGGGTAGTTATGTTAGAGCTTCCGGAAGCATATGTTTTGGCCCAACAGATTAAAGAAAACCTTATTGGTAAAAGAATTATTAACGTAACAGCTGCACAAAGCCCCCACAAGTTTGCATGGTTTCACGGAGACCCTCAAAAATATCATGAAATATTAAGCGGTAAGACCATAGACCGAGCAGTCAGCTATGGTGGGATGGTAAATATATTTGCAGGGGACTCAATGCTCGTGTTTGGGGATGGAGTATCCCTTGGATTTCACGATACCGGCGAAGAAAGACCCAAAAAGCATCAGTTGCTTGTAGAGTTTGAGGATTTTTCAGCGCTAAGTGCTTCGGTTCAAATGTATGGTGGCTTATGGTGTTTTAGGGATGGGGAGTTTGATAATCAGTATTATCAGGTGGCAAAGGAAAAGCCTTCACCTTTATCCGAGAAATTTGACAAGGAGTATTTTTTTAGAATTCTCGAGGTTCCGGGAGTTGAAAAATTAAGTGCCAAGGCTTTACTTGCCACCGAGCAAAGAATACCGGGGGTCGGCAACGGGGTGCTGCAGGACATTCTCTATAACAGTGGCATTCATCCCAAAAGAAAGACAATGACCCTTACCGACTCAGAAAAGAATATTCTGTTTAATTCAATAAAAGACACACTAACCGAAATGGTATCAAAGGGCGGACGGGATACCGAAAGAGACTTATTCGGATGCTATGGAGGGTATAAAACTAAAGTCAGTAAGAACACAGTTGAAAAACCTTGCCCAAAATGCGGGAATAATATTGTCAAAGAAGCATATATGGGAGGAAGCGTATACTATTGCCCCGGGTGTCAAAAGAAATAGGTTTGGCTTTAGTAGTAAAACTTCTATGAGGAGTCTTATGAGGAAATTGGCTTACAAACTGATAATAATAGCGATTGTCGTCATAACTGTCTGTACAGGGTTCGTCGGATGTTCCCGTTTTGGAGATCAATCAGGAGAAATAGAAAGCGAACATCAGCCTAACGAGCCCATAGGCCTTTTCCTGCCACGTCCAAAGCCTAAACCTGAAGTTGAAGAACTAATAATTGAGCGCATTACATGCAGCTCTGACCAAGATGAAGACGGTCTTAATGATTTGGAAGATATAGTGGAGGGCGCTCGCAAGGATATTGAAAATAAGCCCCGGTATACTGACGCCTATTATGAAGGAGGCTATCCACCCAATGATGAAGGCGTATGTACCGACGTTATTTGGCGCGCATTAAAAAACGCCGGATATCTTCTAAAGGATATGGTCGATGAGGATATTCGAAACAATAAAAAGCTATATCCAAGGGTTCAAGGCAAGCCCGACCCCAATATAGATTTCCGCCGGGTTTTTGACCGTTTTGCATTGTCTCTAACAACGGAGATAATTCCTCTTGATATTGAGAATCTTAAACAATGGCAGGCCGGGGATATTGTTGTTTTCGATGATCCTATGGAACATATCGCTATTATATCGGATAAAAGGAACAAAGACGGCGTGCCTTATATAATACATAATTCCGGGCCCTACACCCAGGAAAACGATATGCTTATCTCTTGGGATGAAAATTATTCTCCCATAATAGCTCATTATCGCTTCCCGAAAGAAATTGCGCCAGCGAACTGAGTTGATTTTTGACCAAATTTTACTTTAACTCAATTACAGTATATAATTATTATAAAGAAGTATAATTAAACAGAGGTGAAAAATATGCAAGAGAATTACAGAAATTACAGAACATTTGAAGAGGAATATGCTTCTGTTAAAGGCATGAATGCTTTTATTTCAAAGGTTTTCGGCTGGATGTTTATTGGACTTTTGCTTACGGCAGGAGTTGCGCTTTATGTATCCACTAATATTAATCTGGTTATTACACTTGTAACAAACAATTTTTTATTTTTCGGGTTAATGATTGGTGAACTGCTACTGGTTGCCTTTTTGTCGGCTCGTATTACCAAACTGAAATACGGTACTGCGCTGGGACTATTTTTAGGTTATGCTGCTTTAAATGGAGTGACCTTATCCATAATATTTTTGGCTTATACCGGAAGCTCAATTGTAGCTGCATTTGGTATCACGGCAATTACGTTTGGTGTTATGTGTGTGTATGGATACTTTACAAAAGCAGATTTGACACAATTCCGCACGATACTGTATATGGGCTTAATAGGGCTTATTATACTTTCAGTAGTAAATATATTCCTTAGAAGCAGCGGTATGGATTGGTTTATTAGCATTTTGAGTCTGGTAGTGTTCCTGGGTTTAACGGCCTATGATATGCAAAAACTAAAATCCTATTACTTTGGAACAGAGGGCGATGTGGCACTGAGAGGAAACCTTGGGATTATAGGTGCATTAGGCTTGTATCTGGATTTTATTAATCTGTTCCTAACCTTTATAAGATTGTTCGGAAGAAGAAAATAGGAAAAAGAAAAACAAATTATTATATAAACAGGGCACGCCGTAAGGTAGTGCCTTTTTGCGGCCGTAACACTGCTTGTGAGGGAGTGAAACGACCGAAG
>CAZPIS010000258.1:0-2638 GCA_964586745.1 uncultured Ruminiclostridium sp. | reverse complement strand
TTTTAGTGGGTCCTCCCGGAACCGGTAAAACCCTTTTGGCCAAAGCCGTAGCAGGGGAGGCAGGAACTCCGTTCTTCTCTATAAGCGGATCCGATTTTGTGGAAATGTTTGTAGGTGTTGGTGCATCTCGTGTTCGTGATTTATTTGAGCAGGCAAAGAAGAACGCGCCTTGTATAATATTTATTGATGAAATTGATGCTGTGGGCCGACATAGAGGTGCTGGCCTTGGCGGTGGACATGATGAACGCGAGCAGACATTAAATCAGTTATTAGTTGAAATGGACGGTTTTGGTGTTAATGAGGGAGTTATTATTCTCGCCGCCACCAACCGGCCTGATATATTGGACCCTGCTTTGATGCGTCCCGGACGTTTTGATAGGCAGGTTGTGGTTAGCTATCCCGATATAAGAGGGCGTGAAGCTATTTTAAAGGTTCATTCAAAAAATAAGCCCTTTAGTGATGATGTGGATTTAAAGGATATTGCTAAGACAACCCCCGGTTTTACCGGAGCTGATTTGGAGAATCTACTCAATGAGGCAGCCCTTCTTGCAGCCCGTAAGAATCTTAACAACATTACCATGGTGGAAATAAAAGAAGCGAATTATAAGGTCATGATGGGTCCTGAGAAGAAGAGCAGAGTAATAAACGAAAAAGAAAAGAAGCTTACAGCATATCACGAAGCCGGTCATGCAATTGCTGTCAGAGTAGTGTCAACAACTGTTAAGGTAGACCGTGTGACGATTATTCCTTCAGGACGTGCCGGAGGCTTTACCTCATACAAACCCGACGAGGATCGTCAGTATACCACAAAGGCTCAGCTGATAGAACAAATAATTGTTAGCCTGGGCGGCAGAGCGGCAGAGGAGTTAATGCTCGGGGAAATTAGCACAGGAGCGTCAAGTGACTTAAAAAATGCTAATGGTATTGCAAGAAATATGATTACCAAATATGGGATGAGCGATGATCTATCAAATCTGGTATTCGGTGATGATAATGATGAGGTTTTCATTGGAAAGAGCTATGGGCATACTCGTAACTACAGTGAGGAAATATCAGCTAAGATAGATATAGAAGTTAAAAGGATTATCGATGATTCATACAATAAGGCGAAGGAAGTTCTTACAGAAAACAAACAGAAGCTTGAAGATATAACTGCAGCGCTTTTGGAGAAAGAACGTTTGGAATCCGACGAATTTGAAGAAATATTCAAAAACGGATACAATCCGCCGGCAGTTGAGGCATAAAGAACCAAGTGATAAGCGCCTATTGGGTAACATGCCCGATGGGCGTTTTTTGTTCGCCTTTTATTAATATCAAGCGAGTACCTTGGAAATATATATGGCTTCTTACAGAATACACAAAAAATCTATAAATGCTGTGCGGTACAAAAAATGCTTCGCTTAATAATTTCCTGTTTTTGTAGTATAATTGATAATGGATTAACTTGGCAAAGGCAGCATAACCATGTATGATATAAAAGCAATTAAAAATATAAAGCCCAAATATAATAAGTCACTCATCTATACAAGGCTTGGCTACGACAAGAAGCATACAGCGCTTTCAAGTGAAGCTGTGCTTGAGGTTGAAAGACTTATAAATGATGCAGAAAACACCTTAAGCATCACAGCGGCATACCGTATTATGGATATTTCAAGGATAGAGCCTCCGAAAGTCGTCTTGGAGGATGGCACTATTCTTTCGGGGAAGAAGCTTTGCGAACTGATGAAGAACAGCCGGCAAGCTTTGATTATGGGTGTAACGGGCGGTAAAAAAATTATGGGGTTAATTGAAGGGCTCCAGGTTGAAGGAAAAATGAGCGAGGCAGTTGTTATTGACGCCGCTGCTTCTGAAATTACCGACTCAGCACTGGACTTTGTAATGACAATGGTTGAGCAACATTTAAGACCAAAGGGAAAGCTTTTAACCAAAATGCGTTTCAGTCCCGGATATGGTGACTTTGAAATTACTCAGCAAGAGGATTTTTACCGATTATTAGAAGCACAAAACTTGGGAATTAAATTGAATGAAGCCTGTTTACTCATACCGGAAAAGTCTGTTTTTGCAATAGCCGGTATTTGTGGTGAGCAAGAATAGAGGTTGATAATCCATGACTAAAAAGGAATTTAAAAAGCTGTTTAACGATAGATTGATTTTGTTGGACGGAGGCATGGGAACCCTTCTGCAGAAGGCAGGTATGCCAAACGGCGTATGCCCCGAAAAATGGGCCGCTTCAAACAGTGACTTTATAAGAGAAACACAAAGAAGATATATTGAAGCGGGATCAGATATAATTTATACCTTTACCTTTGGGGCAAACCCCATAAAGCTTTCAGAGTACGGTATCGCAGACGAAACATATGCCTTGAATAAAGCTCTTGCCGAAATTGCTCGGGATGCGTCCGGTAAAGATGTGCTTGTGGCAGGGGATATTTCGTCCTGTGGCAGCTTATTATACCCATTTGGCAACATTATGTTTGATGAAGCGGTAGAAGGCTTTAAAAGGCAGGTAAAGGGCCTCTTGGACGGCGGCGTGGATTTATTTGTAATAGAGACTATGATGGATTTACAGGAAGCCCGGGCAGCCGTTATTGCAATAAAGGAAAGCTGTGATTTACCTTTCATGGTTACACTTACCTTT
>CAZPIS010000257.1:0-2690 GCA_964586745.1 uncultured Ruminiclostridium sp. | reverse complement strand
GCGACAGAATGTTTGAGTTTGTTGACAAATTATTTAATGTAGCTCTTCCCAGAGTTAGAGACTTCAGGGGAATTAATGCTGATTCCTTTGACGGCAGAGGCAATTTTTCAATGGGCGTAAACGACCAATTGATTTTCCCCGAAATTGAGTACGATAAGGTTGACAAAATTCGTGGAATGGATATTACATTTGTTACAACTGCCCAGACCGATGAAGAAGCGAAAGAATTGCTGACACTTCTCGGAATGCCGTTCAAAAAGAGCTAAAGGAGGTAATTAATATGGCTAAAAAGTCCATGATTCTAAAGCAGCAAAAAGCGCCGAAGTTTTCCACCAGGTATTATAACCGCTGCAAGCTCTGCGGCAGACCTCATGCGTATATGAGGAAGTTCGGCATTTGCCGTCTTTGCTTCAGAGACTTAGCATATAAGGGCCAAATACCAGGTGTAAAAAAGGCAAGCTGGTAACAGGAGCGAAAGGAGGTCTGTAATAATGCATGCAACTGACGTAATTGCAGATATGCTAACAAGAATAAGGAACGCCGCCAGTTCAAAACATCCGACAGTGGATGTTCCGGCATCAAACCTAAAGAAGCAGATTGCGAAAATTTTGCTTGATGAGGGTTATATCAAAGATTTTATTGAAATAGACGATAAAAAGCAGGGAATTATCAGAGTAACACTTAAGTATGTGGAGAATAAGAAGAACATAATCACCGGAATTAAAAGGATCAGTAAGCCCGGTTTAAGAGTTTTTGCTCAGAAGGATGAGATTCCAAAGGTTTTAGGTGGTTTAGGTGTTGCTATTGTTTCAACGTCACAGGGCGTTATGACTGATAAAGACGCAAGAAAACTCGGCATAGGCGGAGAAGTACTTGCATTTGTATGGTAAAAAAATGAATTTTGAGTTCCTGAAAAAAGTGTTTTAGCCATTGGGTGCTTAAAACACTCACAATATAAGGACGGGAGGTTAATTATATGTCACGTATAGGAAAAATGCCGATTGTAATACCGGCAGGCGTGGATGTAAAGCTTGATGGCCACGACATAACAGTTAAAGGACCAAAAGGTGCTTTAAGCTCAAGCTTTAACAAAAACATGATCATCGAAAAAGAAGGAAATATAATAACTGTAAAACGCCCGAATGATGCGAAAGAAAACAGAGCTCTTCATGGCCTTACACGTGCTCTTATCAATAATATGGTGAATGGAGTATCTAATGGCTTTCAGAAGGATCTGGAAATTATCGGTGTAGGCTTCAGGGCGCAAAAGCAAGGCAAAAAGCTTGTTCTGACTCTCGGTTACTCTCACCCTGTTGAGATGGAAGAGCCAAATGGTATCACTATTGAGGTTCCTTCTCCTAATATAATTCAAGTTAAAGGTGCGGATAAGCAGCTTGTTGGTGAAGTCGCAGCTTTAATTCGTAAAAAACGTCCGCCCGAACCATATAAGGGTAAGGGAATTAAATATTCTGACGAGGTTATTATCCGTAAGGAAGGTAAGACCGGCGCCAAGGGTAAAGGTTAAAGAAAGGAGTGAGTGTTAGATGATAAAGCGTATAGATAAGAATAGTATCAGACTCCGTAAACACCAGCGCGTTCGCAAGAAAATAAGCGGTACTGCAGAGACACCACGTCTCAGTGTGTTTAGGAGCTCAAAACATATATATGCCCAGATTATCGATGATGTTAGCAGCACCACTCTGGTTGCAGCATCCTCTTTGGATGAGGCTCTCAAGGGAAAGCTTGAATACTCCGGCAACAAAGATGCCGCAAAAGAAGTAGGAAAGCTTATTGCAACAAAAGCAATCGAAAAGGGTATCAAGCAGGTAGTATTCGATAGAGGTGGCTATCTTTATCACGGAAGAGTCAAGGAACTTGCAGACGGCGCCAGAGAAGCCGGTCTTGAGTTCTGATCACATCCTATAGTAGAAGGAGGGGAACAAATTGCAGAAAATTGATCCAAGTACTCTAGACCTTAAAGAAAAGGTTGTGAATATCGGTCGTGTTACCAAGGTTGTTAAGGGTGGTAGAAATTTCAGATTCAGCACACTTGTTGTAGTTGGCGATGAAAATGGTCATGTTGGAGTCGGTAATGGGAAAGCTACTGAAATTCCTGATGCCATCCGTAAAGGAATAGAGGATGCTAAGAAGAATCTCATCTATATTCCTAAGGTTGGAAGCACTATTCCTCATGAGGCAACAGGAGTATACGGTGCAGGCAGAGTATTGCTTAAGCCAGCAAAAGAAGGTACCGGTGTTATTGCCGGCGGTCCTGTTAGAGCAGTCCTAGAGCTTGCCGGAATCAGCGATATATATACTAAATCTTTAGGATCCAACAATCCTAACAACATGGTACGTGCTACTATGAAAGGTCTTTCTCAGTTAAAGACAGTGGAAATGGTAGCAAAACTAAGAGGTAAAGCCGTTGAGGATATTATAGGATAGGAGGTAGCTTTCATGGGTAATTTGAAAATCACTCTAAAAAAGAGTACAATTTCATCCAAAGAAGATCAGAAGGCTACTGTCGTCGCCCTTGGTCTTCATAAGATAGGGCAAAGTGTCGAACAAAAAGACAATGCCCAGATTCGTGGTATGATAAATAAAGTATCACATTTGGTTCAAGTTGAAGAAATATAAAGGAGGTGCAACCAGTGAACTTGTTCGAATTAAAACCTGGAGCACCCAAACAG
>CAZPIS010000256.1:0-2736 GCA_964586745.1 uncultured Ruminiclostridium sp. | reverse complement strand
CATCATGCCACCGATTTTCCAGAAGCTTGAGCATCCTAAATGCATGATTTTCATCTGTTGGCTTCCCTAAAATAAAGTTGTCAATAACCACAACTGTATCCGCACCTAAAACATATGTGTCCTTGTTATATTTGCCCTTTACCTTTTTTGCTACGGCCATGGCTTTTTGTTTCGACATTTCCATAGCATATTGCCCGGCTCCCATATACCCTTCAGATTCTTCTTTTATATTAGCCTGTATTATTTCAAAGTCAAGCCCAACCTGCTTTAAGAGCTCTACCCTTCTGGGAGAGGACGAAGCCAATATAATTTTCAGCATGTCTTTACCTCTAAGTTTTTGTTTGATATTTCCTAAATGTGTATAAATAATTGGTAATAAATAAAAAACATCCTTATATGATTATACACAGACGAAAGCTTCTATGGAATACGAAAATATTTAAGAGTTTAAATTAAATTAATCACTTGTTAAAAACTACATTGGTTATATAATTATATATCATAATTTGTTACTTCTCTTTTGACGATACTATAAGTATAATAAGAATATAAATCTGGTAACATTATTTGAATTATTGAAATAGACTAATACACCAACGGCGTTTGCAGAAAAGGAAATACATCATGAAAATAGAAAGATTCGGAGAAAACAGAATAAGAATTTTTGTCTCCTACGATGATTTGGAGGAACGCGATATCGATTTAGATGCGTTCAGCTACAACTCGCCTGAAACTCAGGAGCTTTTTTGGGATCTCATGGAACAGGCAGAAATTGAGCTGGGTTTTGAAGCTCATGAATCTCAGCTTTGTATCGAGGCAGTGTCCGATGTAGATCAAGGCTTTGTTATTACTATTACAAGAATTGAAGAGGAAAACGAATTTGAATCCATCCAGAAATTTATAAAAAACCGTTATAAAAAGAAAGATCTCTCAGTAAAAAAGAAGAGTATTTCCATTTGTTCCACCATGCTGATTTATTCAGTAGAAAGCTTCGATGATCTTTGCTTTTTATGTGCGGCAATTAAGCCCTTATTTACAGGCCGCAGCAAGGTTTACAATTTAGATGATGTATATTATCTGGTGCTTTCTTCAATTGAGGATAATATTTTAAACCAAAACAAGTTTGAAAGCATCTTAAGCGAGTATTCCGACAAGATGTCCAATGTTGACTTCTTCGAAGGGTATCTCAATGAATACGGTAAGCTTCTTATAGAAAATGATGCCATATCATTCTTTGCAAAGCTATAAATCTTATTGAATTTTGTGTCAGTAGAGAGGAGCCTGTAGAGTGAGTCAAATGCGCAGCAGTAGCTTACATTTGTCCTCTTTTACTCATTTTATTATTTCTCTTAAATAGGCTTCGAAGTCAAAGCGAAGGTCCTCTCTTTTTAGGGCGTATTCCACCGTTGCTTGCAGAAATCCCAGTTTATTTCCCACATCATATTGTCTTCCTCTAAAGTCATATGCATACATGGGCTCTGTCTTAGCTAATTCACATAGAGAATCTGTCAATTGGATTTCTCCATTTTTCCCGGGTTTTGCATTTGTTAAATATTTAAATATGGTCGGAGTTATTATATACCTTCCTAAAATAGCAAGATTAGACGGTGCCTGTTCGGGCTCGGGTTTTTCAACTAGGGTTTTTACTTTAAATACTCTCTCATCAATCTTTTTACCCTCTAATATACCATATTTAGATACATCCTCATTTGCTACATGCTGTACTCCCAAAATTGATGTGCCATACTCATCATAAACTTCTATCAGCTGCTTCAGACAAGGAACCTCGGCATCTACAATATTATCACCGAGAAGCACCGCAAAGGGTTCATTCCCAATAAAAGCTCTGGCGCAATTAATGGCGTGACCCAGACCTTTGGCTTCCTTCTGGCGAATATAGTGAATGTTTGCTAAATCGGCAATTTGGCGAACCTGCTCCAAAAGACCCTCTTTCCCCTTTTTACTGAGCTCTTCTTCAAGCTCGAGAGATCTGTCAAAGTGGTCTTCTATAGCCCGTTTTCCTCTGCCTGTAATGATGAGTATATCCTCAATCCCCGAGGCTATTGCTTCTTCGATTATAAATTGAATAGTCGGCTTATCAACAATAGGGAGCATTTCCTTAGGCTGCGCCTTAGTAGCAGGCAAAAATCTTGTTCCCAATCCGGCTGCGGGTATTATCGCTTTTCGTACCTTCATACTCAATACTCCTTTCGACGGCCACGGATGGCCTAGTGCCGCGGTGCCATGGACGGCAATGAGCGGCCGACGGCCACGGATGGCCTAGTAATTATATTTCTCTTCTTCCTTCTAAAGATTTAAACAAAGTCACCTCATCTGCATACTCTAAATCCCCGCCTACAGAAATACCCTGAGCTATGCGTGTGGTTTTTACTCCTATCGGCTTTAATATTTTAGAAATATAAACAGCCGTTGCTTCACCCTCTACTGTAGGGCTGGTGGCAAGAATCACCTCTGAAACCTTCTGATTTGACACTCGTTTTATTAATGACTTAATATTAATATCATCGGGTCCGGTGCCATCCAGAGGCGAAATAAGGCCGTTTAAAACATGATAAAGCCCCTTGAATTCTCTGACCCGTTCCATAGCCACTACGTCTCTCGAGTTTTGAACTACGCAAATAATATTGTGATCTCGCTTTTCCGATCCACATATGCGGCATGGGTCGGTGTCGGTAAGATTGTGGCATACCGAACAGTCTTTAATTTTCCGTTTGG
>CAZPIS010000255.1:0-2739 GCA_964586745.1 uncultured Ruminiclostridium sp. | reverse complement strand
GATCATAATATGTGAGGCGCACAGTAACTTCATCAATGTTTTCAAGCATAGATAAAAGATAAGCATAACACTTACCCTGAGCCCAGTGAGCCTCGCTGAAGTTTTCATGTATTTTGGTTAATGGGGTCGCTGAGGTTTTGATTTCTTGAATTATGACCTTATTATCTAATCGCCAAATACCATCAGCCCTTCCGCTCAATTCTAAAATACAATCCATAGCCTCAAAGGAGTACGAAAGACTAACCTCAGAAGTATAATTACCATTAGAATTGTTTATTGCCTGAAGCTGAGCGTGTGCTAAAGAACCCTCATTGGCAAGTCTATATGAGGAGAAGCTCCAAAGAGCATCATCCTTTACAGAAAATGAGACAAGGCTTCGTACCGAAGTCTTAAACCGAAGCGGCTCATTCTGCTCAGGTGCCGTTTCTTTTTTATTTTTTCTTTTTGCCAAAACAATCTCCTTCGTCAAGAACGTATGTTCAGATATAGTTTACTTCATATTAAGGGGATGGGTCAACAACGTTTACAGAGAAGATGATGGTAGATAAGAACCCCAATAACAGAGCATTGAAAAATCGCCACAGGAGCATGGGAATTTGTTGCTCTGAAATTTTTTTACATCAAATCTATGGATGATTTTTACATTGATTAAGGTGATAGTAGGCTGTATAATTTCAAAGACGACATTTTATTGTTAAAACACAATGTTTTTAATACGCAAGTAGTAGATTTTGTAAATATAGACTGATTAACCGGAATAATTGAGAACATAACTACTTATAAGCGATGCCATAATCAGTATTAATTTAATATACTAAAATTTCTATATCATATGTTTATCTGTTGAGGTTAATAATAAAGAAATAAAGCTTATTCTGTAAGATTAGGCTTTAATATTACGCACATTAGAGAACGACTGAATTGGAGTGATATTATTGCCTGCATATATAACAAAAAGAATTTTAATGTCTATATTTACTCTTTGGCTTGTGGCAACACTTACCTTTGCTTTAATGTTTATGGTCCCGGGCGGGCCTTTTCTGGCCGAGAAAGCCCCATCTGCCGCAACCTTAGAGGCACTTAACCAGAAGTATGGGCTTGATCAGCCAAAGATTGTTCAATACAAAAACTATATGGTCAAATTTATTCAGGGAGATATGGGCGTTTCCTTAAAACAAAGGGGAAGAACCGTTTCTACTATTATTTCTACCGGCTTTAAGGTATCAGCCAGGGTAGGCGGCTTGGGTATTTTATTAGCAATTATAGTTGGAATACCATTGGGCAGCATAGCTGCATTGAACAGAGGGAAATGGCTTGATAATGTAATTATTGTTTTTTCTACCGCGGGAATAGCTGTACCAAGCTTTGTTGTGTCTACAGTGCTTATGCTGATTTTCAGCGTAAAGCTGGATTTGTTGCCTACATACGGCTTAACTACCTGGAAACATTACATAATGCCGGTGGCAGCATTATCACTTTATCCTGCCTCATATATTTCACGTCTTATGAGAACAAGTATGCTTGAGGTACTCGGCCATGATTATATGCGTACGGCAAGAGCCAAAGGACTTTCACAGTTTCGGATGCTTTTTAAGCATGCTCTCAGAAATGCAATTCTCCCGGTTGTAACCTATCTTGGTCCGTTACTCGCCTATACCCTTACAGGCAGTTTTGTGGTGGAAAAGATTTTTACTGTTCCGGGGCTTGGCAGTGAGTTCATAAGTTCGATTATTAACAGGGACTACACTATGATAATGGGAACTACTATTTTCTTGGCAGCCCTTATAATTGTCATGAACCTTTTGGTTGATATTGCCTATAAGATTATTGACCCGAGAATTAAACTAAAGTAGGAAGGAAGGTAAAATGATGAAGCAAGTTAAAAATAAACTAAGCTTACAGCCGGATGTTTCTGATTTCCTTCCCGCCGGTAAGGAAGAAAAGCAGAGCCTTGTTGTAATGCGTGAAAGTGTAAGCTTCTGGCGTGACGGAGTACGTCGCTTTAAAAAGAATAAAATAGCTATGGTTAGCTTTACCATTATAATTCTTATATTAATCTTTGCTTTTCTGATACCGAATTTTTATCCATACACTTATGAACAACAAATCAGAGGAAGTGAAAATCTTGCACCAATGAATTATTCTTTGCAGGAGCTGGAAATCAAGGCATCGGGAACTGCAATCTTTCCCCATATACTTGGTACTGATAGCTTAGGCCGGGATACGATGATTAGACTTATGTATGGAAGTAGAATTTCACTTTTGGTTGGACTTGTTGCCAGTATACTTGTATTTATTATTGGTTCGCTATACGGCTCCATTGCAGGATATTTTGGCGGAAAAGTAGATATGATTATGATGCGTATTGTAGATATTATTTACACTGTGCCGGATATTCTTATTATTATCCTGCTAATGGTAACGCTGAAATATCCTCTCGAGGATTTGGCTAATAATGTGCCGGGTTTTGAGTGGATAAACACAATCGGTGTAGGATTGATTTGTATATTTATCGTATTCTCCCTTTTATATTGGGTTGGTATGGCGAGAATTGTGAGAAGTCAAATTCTGACTTTAAAGGAGCAGGAGTACGTCACAGCAGCGAGGGCTTTAGGTGCCGGCCATGGCCGTATAATAAGAAAGCACTTATTGGTTAATAGTATGGGTGCTTTGATTGTTACTACCACCTTGCAGATTCCATCAGCAATTTTTACCGAGAGCTTTTTAAGCTTTATCGGT
>CAZPIS010000254.1:0-2739 GCA_964586745.1 uncultured Ruminiclostridium sp. | reverse complement strand
GATAAGAAGGAAGCATATAGTTGTAAATATAGGTTTTGTAAGGAAGAGCAACATAGGCTGCCTTTTTCCCGCATTTTTCTATAAAACTAATTAATTCATTGGTTTTTCCGGAACTTAAGGCAATATCTTTTTCTGAATAAAGGTATTCTATCGGCATAATATAATCATTTGAAATATATAAATCCCTGACCTTTATTTTACCTTGAGCCATTTCTATACGGCTGAACAGCTCTATAAAGTTTTCCCGAAAAGGAAAATGGTCAGTATAATACTTTTCCAGCCCCGAGGGAAGACCTTGAAGATTATCTCTTTCTATTACGGGGAAAGTGGCCAGATAGCGGTTTTCACTCTCACTCTTTGTTTGCTTGGGATATATAAAAAACGCTATACAAAAGAATACCGTTATCAATAAATACGGAATAACAATGAATAGGCTTGATTTTTTTGAATTAATTTTGTTGTGTTCCATTATTACCACCTAAAACTTAAAATATATAAATGGGTTATAGCTTGAGTTGCCCAGATACATTATTGATATAAAATATATTAGAACAAGCCCAAACCCTGCAGCATAAGGGAAAAAGCGATGCTTTGATAAAGACAATACCAGATTTTTGATTAGTGGTGTACAGGCTAAAATTGCAACTATCAGCAGAAGAAAATTATCGTGGAGTAGAAGCAAGGGATTTGATAAATCGGTGGTAATGCTTAATCCAAAGAGCTTCTTAAAATACAGAACTGCATGGGAAAAATTATCTGTACGGAAAAAGACCCAACCCATTATTAAGGTAAAAATTAAATAGCAATGTTGGAAAAATTGAGGCATTTTATTTAGCAGATTTGATAGAAATAGACGTTCTAAAGCAATCAAAAAGCCAAAGTACAATCCCCACAAGATAAAATTCCAACTGGCGCCATGCCAGAGGCCTGTTAAAAACCACACAACAAAAAGGTTGCGGTAATTGGTCAGTTGAGATTTGCATCTACTTCCGCCCAGAGGTATATACACATAATCTCTGAAAAAGCTACCCAAGGATATATGCCATCTGCGCCAGAATTCACCTACAGATTTTGAGATATAAGGGTAATTAAAATTCTCATCAACCTCAAAGCCAAACATTCTTCCGAGACCTATTGCCATGTCGGAGTAACCCGAAAAGTCAAAATATATTTGCAGACTATAGCTGATTAGTCCAATCCAAGCCGACAAGACCCCAAAGGCACCGCTCTTAAAATTAAAGACAATATCGGCTATTAAAGCCAGATTATTTGACAGAATCACTTTTTTGCCCAAGCCCAAGATGAATTTAGTGACTCCACGGGAAAACATATTTAGGGAATGGCTCCTATTTTCCAACTGCATAGATATAGCAGAGTATTTAACTATTGGCCCGGCAGTCAATTGAGGAAAAAATGAGGTATAAAGAGCAAGATTTATAAAACTTTTCTGTGCGGTCACGGCACCCCTATATACATCTACAAGATAAGTTATAACCTTAAAGGTATAAAATGAAATTCCTAATGGCAGGGCCATTTTAGGTACCGGTATATGCAGCGGAAGAATATTATTTATGTTTGTTATAAAAAACGGCAGGTATTTGAAAAATACAATGAGCCCCACATTAAAAACTATCGAGGCAATAAGGCAGAGCTTTTTTCTGGTTGAAACACTATGTATCAGAAGACCGAAGGCATAATTAATAATGATTGATACAGGAAGTAACAGGATGTATACAGGCTCACCCCAGGCATAAAAAAACATGCTTACAAGAAAAAGAAAAATATTCTTATACCGGGCACCCGGCAACAGATAATAACCTGCTAATGTTAAGGGAAGGAACAGGAAAAGAAATATCAGGCTGCTGAATAACATAATAAAATTCCTTCGTTTTTCATTTGGAGAAAACTAACAGCACTATTCTATCATATAATAGCTTCATAAAACTACTATTTAATGATTCATAAAATTTATGACGGGTGGAGACCTTAAAGTAGAGTACATTATAATAGGTAGCTTATGGTATAATATAGACTTATAAACCTGATAAATTAGAGCAAATAGCGAGCGAGGTGCTAAAATGGAGTGCGGTGAATTGCTGAAAAAGCTTAGTGATATAAAAGCTGTTGCCGGTAGGGAAAACATGGCAACTGAGAAGATAGCCGGGCTTTTTCAGGAGTATTGTGATGATGTCAGCGTTGATGCTTTTTATAATGTAATAGGCTTAAAAAAAGGACAGGCAGAGAAGCCCAAAAATGTTCTTGTAACAGCTCATTACGATGAAATCGGCCTTATCATAACAGGTATCGAGGATAGCGGATTTTTACGTTTCACAGCAGTCGGTGGTGTTGATGCTAAGGCCATAGGGGCCATGGAAGTTACTGTTCACGGAAAGAAAGATCTTTTCGGTGTTATCGGTGTTAAGCCCCCACATCTTATTCCTCCCGAGGATAAGGACAAAGGGATTAAAATGGAGGACATGAGAATTGATATAGGCTATGGCGGGGAAAAGGCCGGAGAACTGGTAAGCATCGGTGATATGGTTTCCTTTAACAGTCCTGCTCGTGAGCTTATGAATAACCGAATAGCCGGAAAAAGCATGGATAACAGGAGCGGTGTGGCAGCCCTTGTAGAAATATTAAAAGAACTTCAGAAGATTAAACATGATGATAATGTTTATATTGTTGCTACCGTCCAGGAGGAGCTTGGCCTTATCGGTGCAATTTGTGCCACATATAATA
>CAZPIS010000253.1:0-2745 GCA_964586745.1 uncultured Ruminiclostridium sp. | reverse complement strand
GAAATCCTAGTGCCCGCGTAATGCGGTTTCTGTCAGGATGATGATTTGCTTCATCTGGACTTATAAGGCCTTCCTTAATGAGTTTTGCAACTAAGGAATGATCTTCTGTCAAACGGCTGATGCTGCCTTCTCTGATTCTATAAACACGGCAATCTCCAACATGGATAATATGTAGATTGTCTCCAATAACCATTCCCACCGAAAGTGTCGTTCCACTTTTTAAGCCTCCCAGATTTTGAAGTGAATAGCACATAATCCTATCGTTTATATTATTTATTTCTCTTGCTATTATATCTCTTATAGAATCATCCGAAAGCTCCTTTGAGGCACATTCCAATACCATTAAGGACATATTCTCCACAGCAATTCTGCTGGCTTGTTCTCCGGCCAGATAACCTCCCATCCCATCGGCTATAATAAAACCAACGGGGTTACCTTCCCGATTCAAAACTATATTCCAGCTATCCTCATTCTTTTCTCTTTTCAGGCCAATATCACTTAGTGCTGAATATTTCAAACCTTACACCTTCCCAGATTCAGTAATGTTGTTCCTTCTAAGCTGCCCGCATGCCGCCATTATGTCTGATCCCAACTCTCTTCTTACAGTAACAGCTATACCGTATCTTTCCATTACATTCTTAAAATTTTCTACTCTCTCTCTTGAGCTTTTGCTAAAGCCTATCCCTTCCACCGTATTAACAGGAATGAGATTTACATGACAAAGAGTTCCCTTTAAATTCTTTGCTAAAATCTCAGCAAACTCCACATGGTCATTTACATTCTCAATCATAGAGTATTCATAAGTAATTCGTCGCGAGGTAATCTCTGTATATTCCTTACAGGCCGCCAACAGCTCATCGAATGGCCATTTTTTTGCAACCGGCATAGTCCTTTGTCTTATCTCATCATTAGGTGCATGCAGCGATACCGACAAATTTACGGGTATCCCCTCCCGAGCAAAATCCAGTATGCGCGGAACTATTCCGCAAGTAGATACCGTCATTTTTCTAAAGCTGATATTCAACGTATCCTCGCGATTTATTCTTCGCATAAACTCTATCACTGTATTATAGTTATCAAAGGGCTCTCCTATTCCCATAAGTACTACATGACTGATTCTTTCACCTATATCATGGCCTATGGTTAGAATCTGTGCCAATAGCTCGCCGACTGTCAAGTTCCTAACCAATCCTAGGCTAGCAGAGGCACAAAAAGCGCATCCCATACGGCAACCCACCTGGGTAGACAGGCATACCGAATAACCATAATGATATTTCATAAGAACGCTTTCAATAATGTTTCCATCTTTCAGCTCAAATAAGTATTTTCTTGTGCCGTCAATCTTAGAAATCAATTTTTCTGCTATTTTCAAGCCACCGGCTGTAAATTCACCGGCAAGCCTTACCCGCGTATCCTTAGAAAGATTGCTCATACTGTTGATATCAAGTTGTCCCGAATATAGCCATTGATAAATCTGTTTTGCTCTATATGCCGGAAGTCCCAGTGCGGTAATAGCTTCTGACAGCTCTTCAATGGTCATATCCAACAAATCCTGCTTATTATCCATTACTTCTCCATAGCACGCATCATTTTACTTTTAAAAGGCTCAATGATGTTCTAAGGTATTATACATTATTTTTAAGTCTACCTCAAGCGGTGAGTAAAATTAAGCCCGGCTATTCCTTTTACATCCTCTTCTTTATAATTAATCTTTAAAAGGCTTTCTATAATTTTGCTCATATCCTGCACCCCTGAAATGCCGGCGGGGAGATTGTCTATTCCGTCAAGATCACAGCCGAAACCTATGAATGCCGTACCGACCAAGGCAGAAATATGCTCTATATGTCTGATTATATCCATGATATCTGCATTTCCCGAATTGCTAAGAAAGTCGGGGCAAAGATTTATTCCTATAACACCACCACTTTTTGCAATATCTTTTATTTGCTCATCAGTAAGATTTCGTCTGTGTGAACAGACAGACCTGCTGTTACTGTGGGATGCTATAACAGGCTTTTGCGAAATATCTTTTACGTCGGAAAAAGTCTTATCGGAAGCATGTGACAAATCGATTAATATGCCTAAGCATTTGGCTTTGTCCACAACCTGCCTGCCAAAAGCTGATAAACCGTTATGCCTGTTATTCCCGGCTATACTGTCACATACATCATTATCATAATTCCAGCAAAGAGTCAGAATTCTGAGGCCTTCCTCGTATAATCTATCCATCTCCGACAATGAACCGCCGAGGATTTCAGCACCTTCTGCCTCAATGACACAACCAATTTCTTGTGTTTTAACCGAAGTATCCCAAAGGGATAAGTCATGGTTTTTTCTTATAATTTTTATTTTTTCCGGGTACCTTTTTTCGGCCGAAAGAGCTATAGCAAGCTGCATCTGCATCTTTAATTTTATATCAATCGGATTCTTACCCTGAGCAAAAAGTGATAGCACCTGAATAAACGGGCCGTTAGAAAGAGCTCTTTCGGCATCCCAATGATGCTGATTTGAGAGGAGCTCCTCGGATGTGGCAATAGCTGACAATATATCGCAATGGGCATCAAATATAAACATTTTTACCTCCGTTTATATGTTATTATTAAAAAATTAAAGAACTCCTTTACTGGATGGAAGTTCAAAATGATAGATATCACGTTTCAATGCCATCTTTAGTGCACGTGCGAGAGCTTTAAAAATTCCTTCTATTTTATGATGTTCATTCTGTCCTTCAGCTTTGATATTCAG
>CAZPIS010000252.1:569-2789 GCA_964586745.1 uncultured Ruminiclostridium sp. | reverse complement strand
CGTGATTGGTTTCCAAGTCACTGCCGCACAAATACCAGTAGATTGACCATTCGGTGTCGCTAGACACGTTTTTAACGATAGTCTGGGTCGGGGCAGTCGGATTTTCTGAGGATACACTTTCTTCCTCACCGCAAGCGGTCATAGTAAATATCATTGTTATGCACAAAAAAGCTATTAGAATTTTTTTCCATGCTGTTATTTTTATATTGTTTTTCATTTGGTCCTTCCTCCTCAATTCGCAGAGGGGTTTCCGGCATAAATCATGCTGTTCCCCCTTCTTTCATGTTGATATAGCTATTCTTTATATCCCGAGCAGTTGTTTTTTCTTAGCATCAAATTCCTCTTGAGAAATGATGCCCCCATCCATGAGTGCTTTGTATTTTTTGATTTCTTCAATGGAATCGACAGTAGAGGCAAATGCCGGATTTACACCCAGTGAAAATGATGGCTCTATACCAATTCCTATAGATTTTTCTTTAGCATCGGGAAATGCCACTTCTTTTAATGCGTGTACCAATTTCTCAATTTCTCCGATGTTTTGCTGATATGAGTTAAGGTAATTTGTTATACTGGGGTAGTCATTTGAAAATGTTGGTCCATTCATATCGCATGTGATAACTGTCCAGTAAGGATGATCAAAATGAAGCTCAACATTAAATGCCTTAAAAGGTTCGGGAACGTCAAAGTATTGCCGCGACGGTGCAGAGTTATTGTTATTATCACGGTTAAGTTGATTAGCCGCTCTAGTGAGCTGTTGGTTCATCATGAACCGGTTTATTTGCGGGGCAAGAGCCATAGCTCGCTCCGGTACGGAGCTGTCATAATGTATGATTTCCTCGGGGGAGCCTTCAAATAATGGAGTGTTATCTTCTTTTATTACAAAATACTTAAGCTGATTTCCCTCAAATACTGTTTTGTCGGGATTCTTGCTCATGCAAAACAATTTATTTTCATAGTCAAATATTATTTTTGTGTCCCATAGCCCAAAATCGATTTTCTCTGAGATGACGAACTTATCCTTTAAGGACTGATTTTGATTAAAGAATGCCAGATATTCTTTAAAATCCTGCATTGTCAAATGAATCTTCTTATCATCTTCCATATCAATTTTTCCATGGCATGTATCACATACATATTCTCCTTCAATTTTTGAAGGAAGAAGCCACGAAATTTTTCCGCCACAAATAGGGCAAGGGGGCTTTTTTGTAAATAGGCCCATAAATATTGCCTCCTAATCTTCCAAATAATCTCTTTGGGAAAAACCTAGAATTCCCGCAACCATAGAAACCGGGAACATGCGAATATTGCGATTCAGCTTTGTTACACTGTCGTTGTATATCAAACGGCTTGTACGCACCATGTTTTCAAAGGTTTGAACAGCGCCAATTGTTTTTATGTAATTTTGATTTACTTTAATTTCGGGGTACTGCTCCGAGACCATGGAGATTCGGTTTAATGTCTCCGAGATAATTTTCTCCTGCCGAATAACATCATCAGGAGAGGATTTTGCTGTAATGGCACACCTTCTGGATTTGAGAGTTTCAATAAGGATTTCGCTTACTTGAGGGACATAGCCCTTTGTCAAATCTAAAAGTGCCGTTAGCGCATCGAAACGACCCGATAGCTGAACACCTATTTGGGTCATAGCATTATTAATATTATCGTTTAGCAAAACCAGCCTGCGCTGGGTTGACATAAGCCATAAAGCAAACATTATTACAATTGCCATTATTGCTATCAAGATTGGTAACATAATACTTACCTCCTCTTTTTAGTCTTTTCCGAAAAAAGAGGTTGTCTCAGAATTGAACGTCATCCTGAACGAAGCGAAGGATCTTAATAAAAGCTATGATTAACGGCTTCATCTTTAAGAATCTTCGGCCATTTTATGGCCTTAAAATGACATATTCCATAGACAACCCCTTTGAGAAGGCTATTATTGTAGCTGTGCTTCAATCTCTGCCCAACCGTTTTCTGCCCCTTCGAGAAACTCCTGAGCACCCTGGATTACCTGATCTGCCTGTGCAGTGTTTATTGCTGTGGTTCCGTCCAGTATGCTGCCGATATCATTAACAGTAAGCGCAATCTCATCTACTAAGCCCTTGGTTTCTTCATCAAAGCTATCATAATACTCTGCATATTTTGCGTGGAGCTCTGTCAGACTTTGAGCAATTTGTGTAAGTGTAGCTGCTTGTTCGGCTGTGACACCGCCACCACTTG
>CAZPIS010000252.1:0-559 GCA_964586745.1 uncultured Ruminiclostridium sp. | reverse complement strand
AATCTTGGATTTTACATCAGCGATTTTTGCAGGGTAGTTTTTAAGTTCAGATAGAATTTCATCTGCTCTTTCTTGTGTTATATCATCACTTTCTATTTCTGCCTTGAATGCTGCCATAGCATTTAAAATTACATTTAATTCGTCAGCGGTTGGCTGGTTCATTTTGTCCAGATTGTCATTTACTAAAGCGGCAACAGCCTTAACTTCTGTGTTTGTAGAATTAAATAACTCGACAACCGCTGTCTTGTCAACTCCGCATGCCACAAGGCTAACTGCCATTGCAAGTGTTAGAATAAGTACTAATATTTTTTTCATTTTAAAATCCTCCATCCAAT
This sequence comes from uncultured Ruminiclostridium sp., assembly GCA_964586745.1. GTDB lineage: Bacteria > Bacillota > Clostridia > DSM-8532 > DSM-8532 > DTU059. The sequence continues at coordinate 224 of CAZPIS010000252.1, read as the reverse complement.
TTTCTGCATTATTTAGAATATTTGATGAATTAAATTTAACAGCAAAGAACCATATAGAATTATATTTTGCATGAAACATTAATTTTTCGACATGAATCAATTATTTTATCCAAATTTCGTCATTGTTATGTTAGAATGAAATTGTATTTCTATCTCATCAGGCGGTGATTTATGCTACATATAGCAGTATGTGATGACAACATAGATGAGCTTTCCAATATGGC
>CAZPIS010000251.1:0-2823 GCA_964586745.1 uncultured Ruminiclostridium sp. | reverse complement strand
AGACCCAAGAGCTTATAGCTTGCCTTAATAAGCTTATCAAGCCCGGATTCCGATAGTCCCAGTTCCTCTAAAAATAATTGTTTTTCGTCATCCTCCAATTGGGCAATTTCTTCTTCTATTTTTGCACAGATGACAATAACTTCGGAATTCTCTGCGCCGGCAATTTCCCTTACCTTTGCAACATATGGATTTTGGTCTATGGATGAAATTCCGTCCTCTGAGACATTTGCACAGTACATAACGGTCTTTGATGTCAATAAAAACAGCTGCTCGACATAATCTATCTCATCAGCCTCAAACTCCATGGACCTCACAGGCTTCCCACTATCCAGGGTTTCTTTTATTCTTTCAAGTAAACTTAACTCGACCTGGTACTTTTTATCGCCGGATTTCATTTGCTTTCTGGTTTTATCAATACGTTTTTCAATGGCTTCCATATCCGAAAACACAAGTTCAAGATTTATTGTTTCTATATCCCTTAAAGGGTCTACAGAGCCTTCAACATGTACTATATCATTATCATCAAAGCATCTTACCACATGGATTATTGCATCCACCTCGCGGATATGTGATAAAAACTTATTGCCTAAACCTTCCCCTTTACTGGCACCCCTCACCAAACCTGCAATATCCAGAAATTCTATAGCCGTTGGAGTGATTTTTTTGGGGTTATACATTTTGGCCAGAACATTAAGCCTTTCATCGGGAACGGCAACAATTCCGACATTGGGATCTATTGTACAAAACGGGTAGTTCGCACTTTCAGCCCCCGCCTTGGTTATTGCATTAAAAAGTGTACTCTTGCCTACATTGGGAAGTCCAACAATACCTAGTTTCATTTATATTCCTCCAAATAATCCAAAATTAATTAACTGAAAATATTTTATCCAAGATATTATAACATTAAGTAGGTTGTCCTGCCAGCAGGGCAACAGCTTAATGTTATAACGCTCTCGGGACCCGTTCGAAATCTTTGATTTCACAAATGGGTGAGGTTATTACGTAGTAACAAGGTTCCCGGGACCCATTGGCAATCTATGATTGCCATAATGGGTGGGGTTCTTATTATAACATGACTTATTCTTTGTTAGCAGTAAAAATTATGATTTGCATCATTTTAATTAGAGATAAAGGGTTATATTATAATAAGAATTGTTGATGAGAATAAATAGCAAAGCCATATAAACTGTGGTATAATTACTTCTTAAAAGGAAGATAGATTAATGGAAGATAAAATAAGATTACAAAAATATATAGCTCAGTGTGGTGTTGCATCAAGACGACACGCCGAGGAACTGATACAGGCCGGCAGAGTTAAGGTAAACGGAGAAATTATCACTGAAATGGGTATCCGTGTCTCAGATCAAGATAGGATTGAAGTTGACGGAAAGCTTATTAATAAAGAAAAAAAGCTTATTTATATTATGCTGAATAAACCATCGGGTTATGTCTCAACCGTTTCGGATCCTGAAGGAAGAAAAACAGTTTTAGATCTTATTGATGGAGTCAATGAGCGAATTTATCCTGTCGGTCGTCTTGATTATGACACTACCGGTTTAATAATCCTTACAAATGATGGGGATTTTGCTTTTGAAAACACTCATCCCGGGCAGGAAACCAGAAAAACATATATGGCAGAAGTCTTGGGTATGCCGTCTAACAAGACACTGCAAGCTTTGAGAGACGGAATTATGCTTGATGATAAATTAACTGCTTCTGCCGAGGTTGAGGTTGTAGATATAAAACCAAAAAGCACTGTTATAAAAATAGTTATACATGAAGGCAGAAATCGACAAGTTAAACGAATGTGCGAAGCAGTGAATCATCCAGTGTTGAGGCTTAAGCGTACAGCTGTAGGTAGGATAACATTAGGTGATTTAAAGCTTGGTCAGTGGAGATATTTAACAAACAATGAAGCCAAACTAATCAGGGGGAAGAAAAATGGATAAGCAACCGAGTCAGGTATGCAGGGTTAAATCTGTCTTTTTTTATCTGAAAGAATCATTAAAATTCTATGATGTAGATAAACCAATTGTAGCTCAAGTGGTTTTTATTTTGATTCTAGCAATTTTTTTCGGAGGTTATATTTTTGCAAGACCTTATACCGAAGATGTTTTTTTATACTATGAGCAAATAAGCGTAAGCCTTATGGAGCAGGTTGAAACAAAGAGTATTGATTTTTCCTTAATTAATATGGAAATTGTTTATAAAATGATTGAATCTACCATGATTGTCATGGCTATTTATGCAGCAATAAAGTCTATTACATATATGATTGCGACATATTACGGAGCGTTTTATTTTTATAGCTTGATTGATCCGGATACCACATGGATGCAAAGAACTGTGATGTTCATGAGAAAGCTGGTTAGAATTATTATTTTTAATATTTTGTTTTACGGGATTTTTGCTTTAGTGGTTTCTCTTTTCTTTTTTTCGACAGTACTAATTGCCATTTTTCTTCCCGCGATTATTGTGATATCAACATTTTTACCGATTATTGTTTTAGCTGTAGATATGCTGTTTATGTTTAAGAATCTATTAATTATAGAGTTTGATACCGGCATTTTCAAGAATTTTAAAGTGGCTCTTGATATAACTAAGGGATGTAAAAGGAGAGTCATTTTTAACGGACTTTGGCCTTATTTTCTTGGCCTTATTTTAAGTACATTCGCAATGGATGTGCAAAATCAACTGCTTGCACTTTTTATAGTTGCATTTTTTGAGGTTATAATACTTTTAATATCCCAAAGATTAACTGCTTTGATGTTTTTAGATGCTGCCTTACTTGAAAGAAAGGATAAAAAATCGGAAAAGAATAAA
>CAZPIS010000250.1:0-2826 GCA_964586745.1 uncultured Ruminiclostridium sp. | reverse complement strand
GAAGATGAAATAGATCTGGAGTTAATAAAGAACTGTGAAATATTCCACTTCGGTACTGTGTCAATGACAAAGGGACCGTCCAGAGATGCGACTTTATATGCGGTAAGAGCAGCGAAAAAACACAAAAAGCTCATCTCTTTTGATCCTAACTTAAGGGCACGGCTCTGGGATGACCTGAATGATGCCAAATTGATGATGGTTGCAGGGTTGGATTATGCGGATATCTTAAAGGTATCGAACGAGGAGCTTGAGTTTTTAACAGGAGAAACAAGTCTTGAGAAGGGCTCAGGATATATTCAAGATAATTACGGAACAAAGCTTATTCTAGTGACACTTGGAGCAGAAGGCTGTTTTTACAGACACAGATACAGCACCGGAAAACTAGCCACTTACAATGTGAACACAGTAGATACTACCGGTGCCGGGGACGCTTTTTTGGGAGCTATGTTGTATAAAATTCTTAACTCGGATAAGTCGGTTGAATTATTGGATAAAAATGAGTTGGAATCCATGATAAGATTTTCTAATGCCGCCGGGGCTTTGACTACCACAAGGAAGGGAGCAATTTCGGCCTTGCCGTCAGTTTGGGATGTAGAGAATTGTATTGCAAAATCCAAATTAAAAATATTTTAGTTCAGAAAATATTATATAGATAAAATAATAATTTTTTTAAGAGATTCCTGTATTATCTTTGCATTAGTTTAAGGAGTGAGCAATTGAAAGTATCATCTTTTTTGAGGTTTGGGTTATTTGGTATAAGCACAGTATTATTTAAAAGAAGAAAACCTATTTTAGGCACCATTATTTTGACCGATAAGTGTAATTTATCCTGCAAGCATTGTGCAGTTAACAATATCACTGCCGTGATACATCCTTATAGTCAGATTAAAAGCGAAATGGAGCAGTTATATGTTCAAGGAATCAGAATATTATTTTTTTGCGGAGGCGAGACCTTTTTATGGTCAGATTGCGGTAAGAATATCGGAGATTTAGTGGCAGAGGCGAAAAACCTTGGGTTTCTGATTGTAAATGTTGTTACTAACGGAACATTTAAAATCGATGTGCCTCAGGCTGATTTAATACTGCTAAGCCTTGATGGCGGTAAGGAAAAACATAATTATATTAGGGGCGAAACCTATGACACAATTATAAGCAACGTCAGAAATGCAACGGCCTCGAATATATGCTTTTATATGGCTATCAACAAGTTTAATAAAGAGGATATTAAGAAGGTGTGTAAGACAGCCAAGGATGAACCGAATGTCAGAGCTGTATCCTTTAACTTTCATACACCATATCCGGGAACAGAAGACCTATCATTAACACTTGAAGAAAAGCAAAAGTGCTGTGATGAAATTGAACACTACATGAAGGAAGGCTTCCCGATTTTTAATCTAAAAACCGCTTTCCCGGATATTATACATAATACTTTCCCAACCCCATGTTACCAGTGTATAGTTATGGAGAACGGTAAGCAATCCATTTGCGGACGATGTGTTGATATTCCGGGTTTGTGTAAAGAATGCGGCTACTTTTTTGCTGCCGAATATGCCCTGGTATTCCGAGGAAGGGTTAAAGTAATAATTGATATGCTGAAAACTTACCTGAAATATATCTGAAATCTATCCGGTGAACATAAGAACCGGTAAAATGCGAGAAAACTTTATTCCGCAGCTGTGCTCACAAATATTGAGAAAGGTAAATTGCTGATGAATATAGCTACAGCGGCCAGAATATGGCTAACAAGGTCTTTAAAGCCATTTGAATTCAAAAATGAATATGACAATCACATATTTTTTGGAGATACAGAAAATTTAGGGCTGTATATACATATTCCCTTTTGCAGGAGCATCTGCAGCTTTTGTCCTTATTGCAAGACTGTTTATGATGAGGAGCTTGCGCTTCGTTATACTATAGCGTTGATAAAGGAAATAGAGCATGTAGGCGAAAGTGTGTCTGGGAAAAAAGAGGTTACAAGCTTGTATTTTGGTGGCGGTTCCCCTGCATTACTGGCAGATAAATTAAGTGAAATAATTGATACAGTAAAAAAATATTTTATCATCAATGAAGGAATCGGTCTGGAACTGCACCCTGATGATGTTACAGTTGAGTTATTAAATAAGATAAAATCAGCTGGTGTAAGCAAAATCAGCATCGGAATTCAGTCCTTTAGGCGGGAACAGCTTTCTTCACTGGGTCGTAAAGAACCTGATTACCGGACGCTTTTTAGTGCGCTACACGAAGTTACGTTTGAAACAGTCTCATTTGATTTAATATTTGCCATACCGGGGCAAACAGCAGAAGGACTAAAAGAGGATATTTCATATGCTTTTGAAAATGGCGCAAACCACATCGCAATCTATCCCTTTATAGTTTTTTCTTTTTCCGACAGTAATGTACCGCCCATGACCGAGAAGGAGAAACGAAAGCTTCTGGATAGTATTACAGATTATTGCATAAGCCGTGGATATGTTCGTACCTCCATATGGACATTTGCAAGCCGGCCCACTAAAAAATATTCCTCAATGACCAGAGATAATTTTTTAGGATTTGGATGTTCGGCAACCACTCTATTAAAAGATCAGTTTAAAATCAATACGTTTTCGGTAAAGGATTATATCGACAGGGTAGAACAAAAGCAATTACCCACCTCGTTGACGCTAAGATTCACATTAAGACAAAGAATGATTTATTATCTATTTTGGACAGCATATACAACCAAGGTAGATCCGAAAGTATTTGAACGCTTTTTTGGCGTTTCCTTGTATGGTAAATATGGTTTCGAACTATTAATCTGCCGGATCCTTGGATTTGTAAAAAAGAAAG
>CAZPIS010000249.1:0-2840 GCA_964586745.1 uncultured Ruminiclostridium sp. | reverse complement strand
TGAATTCGTTCAGAATGACATTTGGCACAGCACACGTTAGTTCGCATAATTCTTATAACCTCTAATAAGGGTGGTCAAGAAGACCACCCTTATTAGATATTACTCTTATAGTTAACTGCAGATTAAACCAAATTGTACTTAAGATTATCGCCGAACACTTGGTAGGGTATTATGAAGGACTGGATACCTTCTGAATATGGAGCGATGGTATATAAGGGATAAAAAATTGCAAGGCCTTCATCGGTAAGATAATAATTTTTTGGGTCAAAAAATTTGTTAAGATTCTCATTCAAATTATCAAAATAATGCGCTAAACCGCTTATTTGCCTTCGCCTGGCCTCGGATGCTATGTATTTGAGCATGACCGTCTTATAATCGTAATCTCTTACAAACAATGAATCCAACATCAGAAGCACACCTTTTCTCATGTCCCAGGTGTTGCCGCTCCTGACAGTGTTTCCGTGAGCACCTCCTGTAAATTCGTAAATATCATAGAATAAGCTGATTATAGGTTTTTTACAGTAAGTGGGTTCAAAAGCCTCAACAAGCTCGAAATTGTTAAAGGGAAAGCCTTGAGAAACAGAAACATTATAGTGTTTGACGGCTGCTTGATAGAGATTGGTTGACGCATAGCGGTAATTTTTTTGTGCCTTTTGTCTGTAATACATGTTAAAACGCATTGAGTTTCCGCTGTAGTTTGAAACTAAATAAGGGTAATCAATTTTCACATTAACCATTAATACCTTATTATGATATAAACGGTCTTTTATTGTCCGAGTTTTAATAAAATCGCACTTCATTCATACCACCTCACATCATTTTACTGATATGAGGTGGATTTTGTGCCAGTCCGGTTGATACAAATAGGCTTTTACTTTTATTTATTTTTAAAAGGATTATGTACAAGATTAGAGTTATAATATCTTGGGTCCAATGTTACCTCCGTACCTGCCCAGGAAGGAAGCTCAATATGTTGATCCTCGGATTCAAGCTCAATTTCAGCGATAATCAGTCCTTCATTTTCACCGCGAAATTCATCTACTTCCCAGGTATTACCTTTATATGAAACTAAATAGCGATATTTTTCTATTAAGGGCTTTTCACATAATAGTAACAACTCTTTGGCATCCTCATATGGGATAGAATATTCATATTCGGAACGTACAGCACTTTTTGAGAGGCCCTTTATAGTTAGGTAGCCCCGGTTTCCCACGGTCCTTATTCGTACCGTGCGTTGTGGGTTGGTGCTTAAATACCCCTGCTTATAAAGTGTCCCGTCAATTCCTTTTTTATAATCATTGTTTATAACCAGAAATTTACGCTCTATTTCCTTAGCCATGTTTTATTATTCCTCTCATATAATGGACTTATTTTTATGATTTATCCGCTTTTGTTGCCAAATAAAGTATAATCATATATTACTACAAAATTATATCTTTTATCAAAATACTAGAATACCTGAAACGAAGCTGTATTATAGGGAAGCGGATGGTTACATGTCCACATTTCGCATGATTTGCATATAATATATCGGGATTAATTTTTTGAGTGATGACCAATGAAGGTAAAGAATATTAATTTTTTTACTAATACAATAATTAATAAGAAGCCCGTATCCAGGGCCGAGCTGACAGGAGGGCCTTTAGCGCCTTCAATCAACGGAACGGTTAACTTTTACTCGGCTCATAACGGAACTTTGGTTGTAGCAGAGGTTTATAATCTTCCGAAAACTTTTCCGCCAAAAGACAATACACCGGCTGTTAATCCTTTCGGATTTCACATACATGAAGGAAATACCTGTGAAAAGGGAGATCCTTCAGATCCGTTTAAGGGGGCGATGGGCCACTATAATCCAGCTAATATGCCCCACCCCTTACATGCAGGTGATATGCCGGTGCTTTTCGGCAATAACGGATATGCGTTTTTAGTTTTTTATACCGATAGATTTACGCCTGCACAGATTGTGGGAAGGACAGTAATAATACATCAAAACCCTGATGATTACAGATCGCAGCCTGCAGGCAATGCCGGTAAAAGGTTGGCATGCGGTACTATAAGGGCAACCTGAGTTCTATGATAAAGAGACGGGCCATAAAACCCGTCTCAGTGAACTTATATACTTATTTAAGTGTCTTAGAGGGCAAGCTTCAGAATATTAAGCACATCGTTCTTGTTTAGCTTCATAACTGCACCGACTGTCTGTGTATCGGAAGCGGTACACTTATCTGCCATTTCCTCTAAATGCGTATCATCAATATTAGCATGGCTTAACCGGGTAGGCAGACCAATGGAAGTAAAATAATTTTCCAGAGCTGCAATTCCTCTTAATGCTACATCTTCAAGATCAAAAAGGTTGTCATCGATATTCCAAATCCTTTGTGCATATTGAGCAAACCTATTAATATAACGCTTATATACATATTTCATCCAGGCCGGGAATACTATCGCCAAACCAGCTCCATGGGCTATGTCATATATGGCGCTAATTTCGTGTTCAATGCCATGAGAGCCCCAATCTCCTAATCTTCCTGTATTAAGAAGATTATTGTGTGCTACGGTTCCCGCCCACATAATCTCAGCCCTTGCATTATAATCATCAGGAGTTTTCAGTGCTAATGGGACATTGTGGACTACCGTTTTAAAGGTTGCTTCACAAAGCCTGTCAGTTAATTCAACATTCTGTGTGTCAGTAAAATAGCGCTCCATAATATGAGCCATAATGTCGGCAGACCCGCAAGCGGTTTGATAATCAGGCAGAGTATAGGTAAGCACAGGATTTAAAATTGAGAATACAGGATATAGCAGATAACTATCTAAACCACGCTTATACCATCCGTCTT
>CAZPIS010000248.1:0-2886 GCA_964586745.1 uncultured Ruminiclostridium sp. | reverse complement strand
GTCTGCTTATCAACACCTTCTATTTGATCGATAACTGTATAATGGAATGTATTTAACTGTGCTGTAATCTTGGCACCCTTAAAATCCTGAATTGTAGTGGCAGTTTGATAAGCTTCGCCTCTTTTTACAACCATTACTAAATCCGACGTATAATAAATATCCGAGAAATCAACTTCTAGCAAACGCTCAGCTGTAGGGGACATTCCGGCGATGATTGCATCAATTTTCCCCGAATTAACTGCAGGAGTAAGTCCAAGCCACTCAGTCTTAACAATAACTAATTCTTTTCCTAAACCTTGTGCAATTTTCTTTGCAATCTCTACATCATATCCGCCGGCATATTCAGAAGTGCCTTCAATTTTTACTCCTCCATTGGAATCATCCATCTGAGTCCAGTTGAATGGTGCATAACCACATTCCATTCCTACTTTAAGAACTCCTTCGTCTTTTGCCTTTCCACATCCGGCAAATACCAAGACACTAAATAGCAATACTAAAATTAAAGATAATAATCTTCTCTTCATTTTCTCTTCTCCTATTCAGTTTTTTTCATAATAAGCTTTAACAGCTATTATACGACGGCTTCACCCACAAGCGAAGCTGTACTAATAGTCTATATTATATATTGCGAAATGACACATTTCAATGATGACCGCCAAATTATCCTTTTATTTTTTCTTATTCTTACTTTATGTAAAGCGTATATTAGAAAAGCCGGAGATATTTTGCATTTATTGCAAAATCCCCACGGCTTTCTTTATATACTTACATATTATTTGAATTGATTTCTGGTTTCGTCTTTCAATTCCTGACGCATACCTTCCACAGCTTCTGTTCTCTTTTCATTTTTTGCTTGCAGCTCATGTATAGTTTTCTGATTGTCAATACTATTAATCATGTCCTCTGCAAGTTCAATGTTTTCAACGGTATTGTCAATATTATTCCTTATTTTTCTGGCATTATCACTTCTATCATCAGGTTTTGGCTTCATTTTTTTCTTTCCTCCTTTTTATTTGTATTAGCTTCACCAAAATAAGTTTAATATATGTACATTTTTTATTAAAAAAAATGTATTCTTGTTCATGAATATGATGTATAATAATACAAAAATCAAGGATTTGTATTTAACCAAACAAATTGAGTTTAAAGGAGCAAAAAATATGCCAAAGCGCACTGATATTAACAAAATTATGATTATTGGCTCAGGACCTATAATAATCGGACAGGCAAGTGAATTTGACTATTCAGGAACACAGGCTTGTAAGGCTCTTAAAAAGTTAGGCTACAAGATAGTTCTTGTAAATTCAAATCCGGCAACTATAATGACCGATCCGTCCACTGCAGACTCAACCTATATTGAGCCTCTCAATTTGAAACGCCTTACTCAGATTATTGAAAAAGAACGTCCGGATGCGCTTCTCCCGAATTTTGGAGGTCAGACCGGGTTAAATCTATGCCTTGAATTATCCAAAGCAGGAATCCTTGAAAAATACGGTGTAGAGGTAATAGGCATAAAGACTGATGTAATAGAACGAGGTGAAGACCGTATAGCATTTAAGGATACCATGAACAAGCTTGGTATTGAAATGCCGAAAAGTAAGCCTGCCTACAGTGTGGAAGAGGCTCAGGAAATTGCTCTTGAACTGGGATTCCCAGTGGTAGTCCGTCCCGCCTATACCTTAGGTGGTACCGGCGGTGGATTGGTATATAATATTGAAGAGCTTCAAAATGTTGCAAATCGTGGGATCGCCGCCAGTCTTGTCGGTCAGGTTCTCATTGAGGAATCGGTTCTCGGATGGGAAGAACTGGAGATAGAGGTTGTCCGAGATTCCAAGAACCAAATGATAGCAATCTGCTTCATCGAAAACGTCGACCCTATGGGTGTTCACACAGGGGATTCTTTTTGTACCGCCCCGATGTTAACCATTAGCGGGGATTTACAGAAGCGTCTACAAGATTTAGCGTTTAAAATAGTTGAAGAAATCGAGGTAATCGGTGGAACCAATGTGCAAATGGCTCACGACCCGGTTACAGGCAGAGTGGTAATAATCGAAATCAACCCCAGAACATCTCGATCTTCTGCGCTGGCATCCAAAGCAACCGGCTTTCCTATAGCCCTTATTTCAGCAATGCTTGCAGTGGGATTGACCTTAGATGAAATCCCTTATTGGAAAGAAGGAACACTGGATAAATATACACCCTGGGGTGATTATGTTGTAGTAAAATTTGCTCGCTGGACCTTTGAGAAATTTAAGGATGCTCAGGACAAACTTGGTACTCAAATGCGCGCAGTCGGAGAAGTCATGAGCATAGGAAAAAACTATAAAGAAGCCCTGCAAAAAGCCATCCGTTCTTTGGAAATAGGTAGATATGGCCTAGGTTTTGCCGGAAATTATAACAATTTACCTCTTGAAAAGCTATTGGAACTTCTTATTGAGCCTTCCAGTCAACGTCACTTTATTATGTATGAAGCTCTGCGTAAGGGTGCTTCTGTAAAAGAGCTTTATAATCTGACTCATATTAAGGAATGGTTCATAGAACAGATGCAGGAACTTGTAAACCTCGAAGAAGAAATTCTTTCCTATAAAGACGGTATATTACCTGACGAGTTGATTATTCGGGCAAAGAAGGACGGTTTTGCCGATCGTTACTTAGCCAAAATACTGGAGAAAAAAGAATCCGAAATAAGGAACCGCCGAATCGATCTTGGTGTTGTTGAGGGCTGGGATGCCGTACCAGTAAGTGGAGTAGAAAATTCAGCCTACTATTATTCTTCATATAATATTGAAGACAAAAGTCCTTCCGATAAGAGAAAGAAAGTTATGATTCTCGGCGGAGGTCCAAACAGGATCGGTCAAGGTATTGAATTTGACTATTGTTGTGTTC
>CAZPIS010000247.1:0-2897 GCA_964586745.1 uncultured Ruminiclostridium sp. | reverse complement strand
CCTACCCAGAATTCAGTAGTAAATCCATTTATAGATGCCGATGCAATTGAGCCGGTCCAACCGATTACAGGGAAGTATTTTGCAACAGGATTGTTAAAAACATCACCCATAGTATCAACGATACTTCTGGTTTTAACAAGGCTTAACAATGTCAGAGCTACTATTGACAATGCTGCTATGTCCAGCACTCTTTTGATAAGCTTTTTCCGACCTGCTTTCTTTGTTGCCCAAGAGTATAATACCATGCTGATTAAGGGATATGAAAGGGCATAAACAATGGTCGCCAGAAGAATCATCCATGTGCCGTAGGGCTTCATATCAAAATTATTTTTCAGGTTTGGAATCTGGCACATAGCAATAAAGAGGAAAAGGAATGTTCCTCCTAATTGCTTGATAAAACCATAAAGCAAAATATGATTCGGCTTTATAGGGGCTGTAAATGCCATATTTACATCTGCCATCCGAAAATATGTGCTGCCTTTATCGATACCGAGCTTAAATGTGGTGTAATACATGAATAAAAAGGCAATCGTCACTATTCCTATATATAAATCATTTGAGCCATGCCGGATTAAACCGCTTGGCATAGCGAATGAAGCTATTAGCATAAAAACAATAAAGACGGCAATCAGAAGATAACCGATAAGCAAAATCGGCTTTTTAAATACACCTTTAATGAGATTCTTTAGGGTCCTCCTCATAACAAAGAACATTGATCTCATTTTGTTTCTCCCTCCTCCTCGGTTTTGGAGAAAAAGATATGTTCCAAGGATTCACCGCTCAAAGCCATGGCATCTCTTGTATTGTTAAATACAATTTCGCCTTTATTCATTATTAGAACCTTATCCCACACATCGGCAATTGAGTCAAGAATATGTGTGCTTATCAGAATGGCACATCCGGAATTTTTAAGCTCGATAAACATCTCCTTGAGCTCTTTTATTGCCTTTGGGTCAAGGCCAATCATAGGTTCATCAAACATTACCATATGTGGTTTGATAAGAAGAGCGCAGCATATGCTGACCTTCTGCTGCATACCCTTTGAAAGATCTTTCCCAACCTTATTTTTTTTGTCATCCATATCAAAGCGTATTAAAAGTGCTTCTGCTGTGTCTTTCCAGTCCTGTAAGCCATAAGCTCTTGCCACAAACTCCATATGATCCCAAACGTTTAGTGATTCATAAAGTGCCGGTGATTCCGGGACATATCCGAAAATTCTTTTAGCTTCAACGCTTTTATTAGGCTTACCATCTATTGAGATTTCTCCGTCAAAGCGTAACAGTCCTGCTATTGATTTAATGGTTGTACTTTTACCCGCACCGTTAGGACCTATTAATACGCCAATCTCTCCGCTGTTTATTTCAAATGAGACCTTATTAACGGCTAAAACCTTTTCATACTTCTTTGATAAATTTTTAACTTTTAACATTCTGACCTCCCATGACAAAAAAATAAATCTGTAGCTTTTTATAAATCAGTATCAGGCGCCGCAACACTTTTTAAACTTCTTGCCGCTTCCACAAGGGCAGGGATCATTTCTCCCAACCTTTGTACTAACTGCTCGATGGTCCTCGTTAAACTGTCTCCTAATATTTGTGCGTTCATCGTCTGATAATAAATCTTTCCATTCTTCAAGCTCATAAAGCCAATTTGCCTTTGCATTAAGCATGTTATAATAAAGCTTATAAAGTAATATGCTTCTGTCTATTTCAGTTTCTGCCGTGATAGCCTCTAAGTCAAGACTTCTGTCAAGACTGGTATTTATGCCATCTAAAAAGCCCATAAAAGTAATATTGTCCATATCATATTTTTGAGCCAGTTCGTCTATCCTGCCTGTAAGGGCCGCTGTACCCGATGAAAGAATCGTTTTATAGGCTTGTGTTTCTTTTTCCAGATAATTATCAAAGAACTTTTGATTTTCATCCGTTCTCTGATTTTCCAGTTTTTCTTGCCATTCTTTAAATAAACTCATAGTGTTTTCCTCCAATAATACAACTTTGTTTTCTTAATGTCTGATTACATTTTTTCGGGAGCTTCAATTTTTATTAGCTCTAATATATTTTTTATCACAATTCTGGTGCAATCAACCAGAATAATCCTTGCCATCATAATTTCCTCATCCTCACCTTTAACCCGACAGGCATTGTAAAAGCTGTGGAAATTAGCCGCAACATCCATAATATAGCGTGTCAAACGGCTTGGCTCCAAACTTTTAGCAGAGAGTGCCACCTCTTCCGGGTATTCCGAAAGCTTCCGTATAAGCTCTATCTCTTCCTTTTCCTTCAATAACGTGAGATTTACAGAATCAATAGGTTTGGCCTTAACCCCTTCTTCCTTGAGCTTTCTTAAAAGGCTGCAGATGCGAGCATGGGCATATTGTACATAAAACACGGGATTGTCATTAGACTGTTTAACCGCTAAATCCAAGTCAAAATCCAGATGGCTTCCCGAAGTTTTTAGATTAAAGAAGAAGCGCGCCGCATCCTTTCCCACTTCTTCAAGTAAATCCTCCAGAGAAATTGCTTTACCGGTCCTTTTTGACATACGGGCAAGTTCACCGTTACGGTAAAGCCTGACCAACTGAAAAAGTACAACCTCCAACCTGTCGCTCTTAACGCCGAAGGGCTCCATTGATGCCTTCATCCTGGCAACATGCCCATGATGGTCTGCGCCCCATAAATCTATAGCCCAGTCGAAGCCACGGGTAACAAATTTATTGTAATGATATGCTATATCAGCGGCCATATATGTGGGAATGCCATTATTTCTCACTAATACCTCATCTTTTTCAAGGCCAAGCTTTTCACCGTTTAACCAAATAGCATCGTCTTTTAAAACCGTATAGCCATTCTCGGTGAGGAAGTCAATGGCTTTTTTAACTGAGCCGCTTTCATGCA
>CAZPIS010000246.1:0-2906 GCA_964586745.1 uncultured Ruminiclostridium sp. | reverse complement strand
TCAAATACTGTAATCCCCTATCGGGGAGCCTGGCTTGAATATGAAACCGATTCAGGAGAGGTCATATATGTTCGTATAGACAGGACAAGAAAGCTGCCTATAACACAGTTTTTACGCGCACTGGGGTTTGGTACTGACGCTGAGCTGCTCGGGTTATTGGGAGAAGAGCCGAAGCTTCAGGCTACCATAACAAAAGATGGGACTAAGAGCAGGGAAGAGGGTTTGTTTGAAGTTTACAAACGTCTGCGTCCCGGAGAACCACCTACCGAGGAAAGCGCTTCTACTTTATTGAACAATTTGTTTTTTGACCCCAGAAGATATGACCTATCAAATGTGGGGCGTTATAAGTTTAATAAAAAATTATCGATTGCCAATCGTATCCGTAACCAAATTGCTGCTGAGGATATTAAGGATATAAATAACAAGAAGGTTCTGGTAAAAGCCGGCGAAGAAATAAATGAGGCGATGGCATGGAAAATCCAGAATTCAGGTATAAATACCGTATTTGTTGATATTGACGGCAGATCTGTAAAAGTTATAGGTAATCTGACTGTTGATATTAAGGACTATATATCTTTTGATCCTGCTTTAGCTGAGATCAATGAAAAGGTACGTTTTGATGTACTTAAAGCAATCCTGGAAGAGAATGACGGAGCAAAGGAAGCTCAGCTTATTTCAATTCTTAAGGATAATAGAGATGCCTTAATGCCTAAAAACATTACTAAGGAAGACATAGTAGCATCTGTCAATTACATTTTAAATCTGGATTATGGCATTGGTCATACAGATGATATTGACCATTTAGGAAACCGTCGTTTACGCTCTGTAGGCGAACTTCTCCAGAATCAGTTCCGTATCGGGCTTGCTCGTATGGAAAGAGTGGTAAGGGAAAGAATGACCATTCAAGATATTGATGCCGTTACACCACAGGCATTAATAAATATTCGTCCGGTTGCTGCCGCTATTAAGGAGTTCTTCGGGTCCAGCCAGTTGTCCCAGTTTATGGACCAGACAAACCCCTTGGCAGAGCTGACTCATAAGCGCCGTTTAAGCGCATTGGGTCCAGGAGGTCTTTCCCGTGACCGTGCCAGCTTCGAAGTTCGTGACGTTCACCATTCTCATTACGGCCGTATGTGCCCGATTGAGACTCCTGAAGGTCCTAATATCGGATTAATAGGTTCTTTAAGCACATTTGCTCGTATAAATGATTATGGATTTATTGAAGCACCGTACCGCAAGGTTGACAAAGAAAACGGTCGTGTAACTGATATAACCGAATACATGACCGCTGATGTTGAAGACATCTATATGGTTGCCGAAGCAAACGAGCCATTGGATAAAGACGGATACTTTATAAGCAAGCGTGTAGGCTGCCGTTTCCTGGATCAAATCCTGGAGGTTGACAAAAACAAGGTAGACTATATGGACGTTTCTCCAAAGCAATTGGTTTCGGTTGCTACGGCAATGATTCCGTTCCTTGAGAATGACGACGCAAACAGAGCTCTGATGGGTTCAAACATGCAACGTCAGGCCGTGCCTCTGATTAAACCTCAGGCTCCGATAGTTGGTACCGGAATAGAATACCGTGCTGCTAAGGATTCTGGCGTTTGTATCGTTGCAAAAAATGCCGGTGTGGTTGAAAAGGTTACAGCCAGTGAAATTGTTATTAAGACAAGTAAAGGACAGAAGGATCATTTCAAGCTGTTAAAGTATAAACGCTCCAATCAGGGTACATGTATTAACCAAAGACCTATCATTAAAAAGGGTGAAAAGGTTGAAGTCGGAGATATTCTGGCCGACGGGCCATCCACTGATAACGGTGAAATTGCACTTGGAAAGAATGTTCTTATAGGATTTATGACCTGGGAGGGTTATAACTATGAGGATGCTATTCTTATCTCCGAGGAGCTGGTTCGTGATGATGTATACACCTCCATCCATATTGAGGAATACGAGTCCGAATCCCGTGATACTAAGCTGGGGCCGGAAGAGATAACCCGTGATATCCCCAACGTAGGTGAGGATTCCTTGAAGGATCTTGATGAACGCGGAATTATCAGAATTGGTGCTGAGGTTCGTTCCGGAGATATTCTGGTAGGTAAGGTAACACCTAAAGGAGAAACCGAGCTTACCGCTGAAGAAAGATTGCTTCGTGCTATATTCGGAGAAAAAGCCCGTGAAGTAAGGGATACTTCCTTAAGAGTGCCTCATGGTGAATCAGGTATTATTGTTGATGTTAAGGTGTTTACGCGAGAAAACGGTGATGAGCTGCCACCCGGTGTAAACATGCTTGTACGTGTTTATATTGCTCAAAAGAGAAAGATCTCGGTGGGAGATAAAATGGCAGGACGCCATGGTAACAAAGGTGTTATTTCAAGAATTCTACCTATGGAGGACATGCCTTTCTTACCCGATGGTACGCCGTTACAGATAGTTTTGAATCCTCTGGGTGTTCCTTCCCGTATGAATATCGGGCAGGTACTGGAGGTACATCTAGGCTATGCAGCTAAGATGCTGGGATGGAAGATAGCTTCTCCCGTATTTGACGGAGCTAGAGAAGAAGATATTTTTGAGACCTTGGCAAAAGCAGGGCTTCCGGAAGACGGAAAGACTGTTCTGTATGATGGACGAACCGGTGAACCTTTCGATAATCGCGTAACAGTTGGTTATATGTATTATCTTAAATTAGCTCACTTGGTTGATGACAAGATTCATGCCCGTTCTACGGGACCATACTCACTTGTAACTCAGCAGCCTTTGGGCGGAAAAGCTCAATTCGGCGGCCAGCGTTTCGGTGAGATGGAGGTTTGGGCTCTTGCAGCCTACGGCGCAGCCTATTCGCTACAAGAAGTTCTGACCGTTAAATCCGATGACGTGGTAGGTCGTGTTAAAACCTATGAAGCTAT
>CAZPIS010000245.1:0-2907 GCA_964586745.1 uncultured Ruminiclostridium sp. | reverse complement strand
AATAAAAGTTTTCCTCCCTGGACTTAACCGAAGGAAACGTCCCCAGTATCAAAATACGGGAATGACTATGATATACAGGTTCAAAGGGATGTACAACCAACTGACTCACCACCGTTCATATGGCTCATTCTATACAATATATGCAGAAGTATCAGTATGCGTATCTTATATATTTATAACTAAATTAAGATGTCCCCCGCCTCTATAGACTGCGAGTGTCACTTAATTTTTTCAGTGGGAGTACAATCATACTGAAAACGTTGAATTACGGGCGAAGCCCTTATTGAACATAATCTTTATTTTTATAATTACTTATGCAAAACTTAAGCTTGTTCCAGCAATTGTCTGAATATCCGCTCAAATTTTTCATCATCTTGGCTCGTTCGCTTGCGTACACCTTTTGTCCGCCCACCCGCTCTTCTTATTTTCTGGCCTAAATGTCGTTCAAACAACAATTTATCCATGTTTTCAGACGAGAAAACCAATCCGTTTTGGTTCAGGGCTTTAGCCCCTTTTCCAAGTGCCAGAGCTGCTACGCCATAATCTTGAGTAACTACTATATCATTTTTATTTGCTATATTTATTAGAGCTATGTCGACACCATCTCTTGATTTATCTACTGTTATGACCTCTACGTCATCCTCATTTTTCCAAGCATGGCTTGTGTCCATAAACATAACAACAGCAACATCTTTTTCTCGGGCGACTCTTATTATTATATCCTTTACCGGACATGCATCCGCATCTACCAAAATCCGCAAACTTAATTCCCCTCTAATCAAAAGTAATATTAATCGTATAAATTATACCATAGTTTATCAATGTAAAATCCCATTACATTCCGGTTAAAAATCATTGTTTTAGACTAAATATAGCAGTATAATTAAAAGGTGCAATTTTCGACCGTCTGTTACAGTTTTAGTAAACGTATCGAAATTAGCATCAGGGTTTACATCGTAGGAGGACCTTTATGAACATAATTGTACATTTGATGTTTGCCGTTACTTTAAGAAGACAGGTTAAGAAAAAGATGGGCGTATCTTTAAATCTTCGTGGCTTCTTATTTGGAAATATTTTGCCCGATATCAGCAGAAAATACGGTGAGTATCCTCATTACATGAAGGATGCACTTTCTCATGTGGTAAAATCTAAGGATAATCTCATATTTAAAAATGATGAACCTTTTTATTCATATAGTTATGCCAAGAAGCTTGGAGCAATGAATCACTATTTGTCGGACTTCTTTTGCCTTCCCCACACAGAGGGCTATAAAGGTTCTAAAGCTCATCATGGTTATTATGAGTTTATGATGATTGCTCGTTATAGAAAGGGTTTAAAAGCTTTTCGCACCTTATTAAAAGAACAGAATTCTAATTTGATGCAGAGGGATTTAAAATCCTTTATAGTGGACAACAATCATTCATACTCAAATAGAAAAGCATCGGATGTTAATGATATTCGCTATGCGCTTTATGCAGGCACAAAATTCAGCGAGAGCATTCTGGCTCATTCAATGGCAGCGGCAGGCCAAAGTCAGCAATACGATAGAATGCCAAAAATTCAGGCTATTTAGTAAATTCGGCACTTTTGAATCTTATAACCCTGAGTTTTGTATAAACTTCAGGAAAGCTCGAAAATTCGCTTAATGGGGCATCTAATCTGTCATAACTATGGCAGCATATTTTTATTTCATCTGTAGAATCGCCATCTTGTGTAACATATAGGCAATGCCCATACCTAGTTGGAGCATATGTTTTTACAACAAGCTGTATGATATCGCCTTCCCTTACCCCTGATGGATTAAAGCTTTGCCAGTCTCCCTCGTAAATCTTATAAGCCGAGGGACCTAAGCTTTTTGAGACCAAGGAATAATCATAGAATTCAACTACCCGGCACCACTTATTAGAGCCGGTGAAAAATGATGATCCATACCAAATTGATGGTATCATTCGTATCTGCTTTCTTATCCGCTCCTTGTTTTCATATATTATACCGTCATCACTACCCGGAATCCATCCCCCATAAGCCGCCCATACACATTGGCTGCAAAAATTGGTGCAGTCACTTCCGTTACTGTCATAAAAGAACAGCTTCTTATCATCGCTTAGATTAAAATAATCAGCATAAAAATGGGCATACTCTATTCCTTTTTTCGCATCATAAACATAATTCATAATAAACTCAGTTTCCAACTAGCTTCTGACTATATATTATGCAGACTGTTCTCCATTTGAAATATACGCATATTTATATCTTTTTGCCATATTCTTTTAGTGGCGCTCATATATGAGGTGATTTCTTGTTTGTTATTCTCAGAAAGAAAACCCTTCTTATTATAGGTATGGTGTTTATATGCCTTACTGTAGTTGTCAGTATTTTTACTATGATAATTAAAAATACTTCATCCCTCTACACCATAAATATCGATGAAGAAAAAAGATTCATTAAATGGGTGGATTTTAACATACCCTATTCGGTGATGGAAAAAACCTTGGCACTTGATATAAAATCTTACGGAAAAGAGATAAAATTAAACTGGATTGAGCTTATGGCTTATCTTGCCGCAAAAAACGGCGGTAATTTTAAAAACTATAAAAGTTCCACTCTTGATAAGCTTGTAAAAAGCCTAAATGAAGGCCTTACAATAGCTGAACTTACCGCAGATATGAAACACTACCCTTATTATTATGAGGCTTATTCGGCGGTTTTAGGCGGCTTTGTGGGAGAATTCGAAATAGAAGTTGATGATAAGGATAATCCCGGACAAAAAATCTATGTTAAAAAATACGGTCTGAAAGTCTTTTCTCCCATTGCAAGAGGATACGGTTTCTCTCACTATGATGACTTCGGAAACAGCCGATCTTATGGCTTTCGCAGAAGACATCTGGGAAACGACCTTATGGGAAG
>CAZPIS010000244.1:0-2909 GCA_964586745.1 uncultured Ruminiclostridium sp. | reverse complement strand
GAAAAAGGTGAGGTGTTAGTTAAGGTAAAAGCTGCAGGGATCTGCGGTTCGGATATACCTAGGGTTAATTTAGGAACGGCACATTACTTCCCAATTGTTTTAGGGCACGAGTTTTCCGGTGAGGTTGTAGAAATTGGTGAAGGTGTAACAACTCTCATACCCGGGGACAGAGTGTCATGTGCTCCGCTTTTGCCCTGTATGAAATGTGGAGATTGCCAGAAGGGTGAGTATGCATTGTGCAAGAACTACAGCTTTATCGGCTCCAGAGAACAGGGTGGATTTGCCGAGTATGTAAAGCTACCTGAAAGGAATGCCATAAAATTTGCGAACACTGTAAGTTTCGAACAAGGTGCTTTCTTTGAGCCCTCTACCGTAGCGCTGCATGGTTTAAGATTAGCAGACTACAGGGGCGGAGAGGATGTAGCCATTCTTGGCGGAGGAACCATAGGACTTTTTACTGCTCAATGGGCAAAAATTCTTGGAGCCAGAAGGGTTTTTGTATTTGATATCGTCGAAGAAAGACTTGAGCTGGCAAAGAAGCTTGGTGCCGATGTAGTCATCAATACAATGAATAGTGATTTTAAGGAAAAGGCCATGGAAATGACCGATGGTAAAGGCTTTAGCTTCGTTTACGAAACTGCAGGGGTGGATATTACAGAAAAACTTGCCTTTGAGCTTGCCGGAAACAAATCCAGTGTTTGCTTTATCGGTACACCTACAAAGGAACTTACATTTACTCCAAGGTTATTCGAGAATATGAACCGCAAGGAATTCAGACTCACAGGCTCATGGATGTCTTACAGCGCTCCTTTTCCGGGCAGTGAATGGTCTGATACGGCTTATTATTTCGCGTCCGGCCAGCTAAAATTCGATGAGAGTTTTATATTTAAAAAGCTGCCAATGTCAAGAGCGGCTGAGGGCTTTGAAATGTATAAAACACCAGGGCTGGTAAAGGGCAAAATCTTATTGATGAATGAATAGGAGAGTTTAATATGAGCGGTTTACATCCAATGAAGGAAATTGTTAAAAAGCAGAAAATGGGCATTCCTACCGGTATATATTCGGCCTGCAGTGCAAATGACTTGGTCATAGCGGCGGTTATGGAACGCGCTAAAAAGGATAATGATGTTGTATTGATTGAAGCTACTGCCAATCAGGTCAATCAGTACGGAGGTTACACCGGAATGCTGCCTGCTGATTTTAAAGACTTTGTATACAATTTGGCAGATAAGGTCGGCTTTTCAAAAGATAAAATCATATTGGGAGGAGATCACCTAGGGCCATTGACTTGGAAGGGTGAGTCTGCCGAGAGCGCTATGGAAAAATCCAAGGAGCTGATAAGACAATTTGTGTTGGCGGGATTCACAAAAATACACATCGACACCAGTATGCACTTAGGAAGTGATAATGCCAATGAAAGACTGGATACAAAATTAATTGCCGAAAGAGGCGCGCTTCTGGCCGAAGTTGCCGAGGCCGCCTATAAAGAGTTGAAAGCAAGTCAACCAGATGCAGTGCATCCGGTTTATGTTGTGGGAAGCGAGGTTCCTATCCCCGGGGGTAGTCAGGATGAGGAGGAAGGTCTTCAGGTAACCAGAGTAAACGACTTTGAGGAAACCGTACAGGTATTTAAAGATGCATTCAAGAGATACGATCTTGACAGTGCCTGGGAAGATGTTATTGCTGTTGTGGTACAGCCGGGTGTTGAATTCGGTGACGAAAGCATTCATGAATATAATAGAAAAGCGGCAAAAGAGCTGTGTGATGCATTGAAAAAATACCCTAATCTTGTATTTGAGGGGCATTCAACTGATTATCAGACAAAGACAGCTTTTCGTGAAATGGTTCAAGACGGCATAGCAATCCTGAAGGTAGGTCCTGCCTTAACATTTGCTCTCAGAGAGGCGCTTTTTAGTCTGGCAAGCATAGAGAATGAATTGATAACCGAACATACCGGAAGAGAGCCCTCAAGATTCGTTGAAGTGTTGGAGGAGGTAATGCTGAATAACCCGGATAACTGGAGAAAGCATTATCATGGTAATGAATACAAGCTTAAGCTTGCCAGAAAATATAGTCTGTCGGACAGATGCAGATACTATCTTCCTTTACCGGAGGTTCAGCAGGCCATTAATCAATTGTTTGAAAATCTGGGATCGATAAAGATACCGCTGACCCTTATCAGCCAGTTTATGCCTATACAATACAGTAAAATTCGGGAAGGAAAATTGAACAATGACCCGGTCAGTCTGGCAAAGGATAGAGTAGTAAATTGTATTGATGAGTACCTTTATGGCTGCAAGCAGTAATATATATAAATCTAAGATTTCATAAAAAGAAAGGATTGATACTTATGTTAAAAGGAATTCCCTCAATTATCCCACCGGAGCTTTTAAAAATACTTATGGAGATGGGACACGGTGATGAACTTGTTATCTCGGACGGCAATTTTCCTGCGGCAAGTATTGCACAAAGACTTGTAAGATGTGACGGCCACGGTATTCCGGAAATCTTGGATGCAGTGTTGAAATTTTTTCCGCTGGACCCATATGTGGAAGCCCCTGTTCAGCTTATGCAGGTAGTACCGGGGGATCCTGTGGAGACCCCGATCTGGGATGTCTACAAAGACATTGTGAAAAAACATGAAGCTACAAGCAACAAAGTTGAGAATATCGAACGCTTTGCTTTTTATGAAAGAGCAAAAAAAGCCTATGCAGTTGTTGCTACAGGCGAAAAGGCGCTATACGCTAATATCATATTGAAAAAAGGCGTTGTCGTTGAGTAATAATTAATAATGTTAATAATAAAGGATAAGGAGAGATGGAAAATGGTAGATTTAAAAAGCGATGCTATTGATCCAAGACTTGTTCCCCAAAGGACCCTTCGCGGCGGTGGGAAAATGCCTGCTATAG
>CAZPIS010000243.1:0-2928 GCA_964586745.1 uncultured Ruminiclostridium sp. | reverse complement strand
GTAGGCTGGTGGAAAGAGTAGGAGTAATCATTGTTAACAGCAAGGTTGCTTCTTTTCTGCGCTTTATTGCCACTCGCTCATTTAAACCCGGCAACTCGATTTTTTATAGAATGGCGGAAAACATCAATAAGAGAAGTGCCGGATTTAGGCAGAGAATGGCTGTTATTATGAAGGACAGCATAATGTATAGGTGGCTATTCGGCTCAAAATCCTTTAGATTTATTGAATTGTTATTAATCCCCATGGTTGCTTTTTATCCGTTTATTGACGAGATAGGACGGAGTTTACTTGGCGGATTTGCTCTTATCGGATTTTGGGATGAGTTATTTCTTTTGGCATCCTCTTTCTATGTTTCTACTGTATGGTTCTTCAGAAAACGCGATAATCTATTAGTTAGCACCCCTGCAGGGCCGCCCATTCTTCTTCTCATATCAATATCATTATGTTTGTACTTAATGAATTCCACCTATTCGCAGCTGGGCTTTGAAGGCTTTCGTCTGGCTACACAGTACCTGTTATGGTTTTTTGTTTTAAACAGCTATTTGACCGATGATAAAAAGGCGTATCTGGTTACCAGATTTTTAGTATATGCCGGAGGTATAATGGGCATCCATGGCCTCATCCAATATATATTGAAGGTGCCTACTCCGGCGAGCTGGACCGATTATGCCGAAGGCAGCACAGGCACCCGGGTGTTTTCAGTTGTTGAAAGCCCTAATATCTTGGGAAGTATATTTATTCTTATGATTCCGTTATGCTTAGCCTTGGTTCTTCAAAGAGAGAGAAAATTTAACGAAAAATTGATTTTCTTTGTGCTTTTGGGAGCAATGGGCTTAAGCCTTATCCTGACTCTCTCCAGAGGCGCATGGTTTGGGGCTGCAATAGCGCTTTTTATATTCTGTCTGGCCGTAAATCCCCGATGGCTATTTATTCTGGGGGCGGGGGGCGGAGCAATGCTTTTGGTTCCGTCGGTAATGAGCAGAATAGAATACATGCTGTCTCCTCAATATAGGATAAACAGTATGACCGGAGGACGTCTTCTTCGTTATCAAACGGGCTGGGATATGTTCATGCAGAATAAATGGACCGGTGTCGGGCTTGGTCATTTTGGCGGAGCTGTTGCAATGAATAATAAAAACTTAGTTCCCGATACCTTTTATATGGATAATTATTGGTTGAAAACTGCTGTGGAAATGGGTGTTGTAGGTATTGCGGCCTTTGCTGTTCTGATATTTATTCTTGTATTATGGTCGATCCGAGCAATAAAGCAAAGTGAGGATTACGATACGAAGCTTGTTACAGCAGCCGGCTTTTCAGGAATGTGCGGTGTGCTGTTTCACAATCTGATGGAGAATGTTTTTGAAGTGCCTTATATGGTAGCTTATTTCTGGGTTATTGCCGCTCTGGTCTTTTATTTCGGCCTTAGAAAAAAGAAAGGGATTCAATCGTAATAAATCGCAGCAGTATACAGCCGCTATACAGAAATCCTCTATTCTTTCAGCATTTCATAAGCATTGGCTACATTGGTCTGAGCCATAATGGATAGGCGCTTCTTAGAGTTGCTTAGTTGCTCTCTGATTTCTTTTTGGTTTTCCCATATTATATCAAGCTGATCGCAAATTTTTGCGGCATCAAGATTATCAATGTTTCCTGCCGAGGGCTGATTTATTTCTTTTAGGAAAGCCTCTACTTTAGGCTCATAAATCAGACCTATGAGCGGAATGCATTGGGTAGCCGCATATATTATAGAGTGGAGACGCATTCCCACCATAAGTTTAAGCCTGGCTGTTAAACCCAGTATTATATCGGGTGAATACATGCTTGTTATAATGGAAGAAGCATGTTTCATTTTGCTTA
This sequence comes from uncultured Ruminiclostridium sp., assembly GCA_964586745.1. Lineage (GTDB taxonomy): Bacteria > Bacillota > Clostridia > DSM-8532 > DSM-8532 > DTU059. The sequence continues at coordinate 1,071 of CAZPIS010000243.1, read as the reverse complement.
CTATTGTTTGTGAGATATCAAAATCCATAGGATATTGCATAGGTATGAATACAGGGTGGGAATTATATTTCTCGACACAGTAGTCGGCAATTTTCGCAATTATATCCACATATCCTGAATTAGCCCATTTGCGAATAGAGAATCCGATTAAGGGCTTTTCGGTAGGGATATTCTCCATTGCGATTAGTTGGTCAACCATGTTTTCATCGGGGGCCTCTAACAGAACTGCAGGGTCTGAAGATACATAGATATTGGGCTTATTGATTCCCAAAGCCTTAATTTCATTGAAAGACTCAGCATCTCGTAAGCTTATTGCTTGCACCTCATTGAGTACATTTCCTGCGAATCGCCGGTTGTAGGATCGTTTTATGGGGCCGATACCATTAGCAAACAGCATTGTCTTGGTACCCAGTCTTTTTGCCATTTTGAGAACGGTGAGATAATACCAGATAGAACGGGTGCTGGTATTGTCTTGAATAAGGCTGCCACCGCCTGCCAAAAAGAGTCTTGATTTTTTCAATATGCGTACAACCTTAAAAAGATTGAACCGGTTAACAGAGTCAACTAAGTATAGCTTTTTGGTCTCTCGGGGCTTTTTTGAGAATACAAGAAAACTAAGCTCCGGGTCAATTCTCCGGAAGGCATCAAGCGTAGATTTGAGGATAGCTTCATCACCGCTGTTTTTATAGCCGTAATAGCCTAGCAATGTGATGTCATGTTTCTTGTGGTCGCACTTGTTTTTCTTTTCTTTTTTTAGAATAGCTTCATATATGGACAGCTGACTTTCGCACATTCTTCTTAATGAAAATTCTGATTCAGCCATTATTTTTAATTTCTCGCCCATTTGCTCACGTTTATTTTTATCAAGAGATAGCTCTGACAGATGTGCTCCAAGGGATTTCCAATCCTTTGGCTCTACAAGATATCCATTTACTCCTGATTTCACAAGTTCACTCAATCCCCCTACACGAGTGCTGACAAAAGCCTTTGAAAACCGTGCACCTTCCAGTACAACATAGGGAAAGCCTTCACTGATTGATGTGAGTACGTTTATGTCGATAATTTGGAAAA
>CAZPIS010000242.1:0-2972 GCA_964586745.1 uncultured Ruminiclostridium sp. | reverse complement strand
CAAGGCAAAGTGTAGAAAAACCGTAGAAATCGCTAAAAACCTAAATTTTCAAAATCCCGCAAACCCACGGAAACTCAAGGGTTTCCGGCATTATCAAGGCAACTGACCGAGTGGATTTCGAGTCAGGGCCGTTACAACCACTTCGATACTCTTCCATATATGAACTTGAAATAATCAAGCGTAATTAATTATAAGGTATATGTTCGGTTTTATCAAGGTATTGTTAATAATCCCGACCTACTTGACCTACTTTATCAGATGACTAATTGCGACTAATAATCTCGCTTTCATCAGCGCATCTTCTTGAAAAAGTCCTTCAAGACATTTTCACAAGTATCTTCCATTATACCGCCGTAAACTGTCGGGGAATGGTTAAAGCTGCCCTTTTTTAACAGGTCAATAACTGAACCGCATGCGCCGCCTTTTAAATCGTATGCACCGAAATAAACTGCGCATATCCGTGAGTTAATAATTGCTCCTGCACACATGGGACAGGGCTCCAGGGTAACATATAACTCACAGTCGTCAAGATGCCATGAGCGTAGCTTCTTGCAAGCCTCATTTATTACAATAATCTCGGCATGTGCCAGGGCGTTATTGTTTTTTTCTCTGAGATTATGTGCCCGGGAAATAATTTCACCTTTATATACCATAACGGCACCAACCGGCACTTCGCCGATTTCTGAGGCTTTCAGGGCTTCTATTATCGCTTGCTCCATGTACGGGTTTTTCATAACCAAATCAATTCCTTTTGAATTTATGATATTCGGAACATTTAGCCACTCTGAGCAAAGCCAAGAGTCTTTAAGCCAATCAAAAGATTCTTCATTTTGCTACACTATATTCAGAATGACAGTGGTCCAACTAATAATATTTCCAAAGCAATTTTACCATATCTTTCACTCATTGAAGGCTTTCCGGCAGAAATCCAAGGAAATCTCGCATGAGTAATTATATAATATCATAAACTTAATCATGGACAGACGAAATTATGGCGTATATCGCCGATATTTAAAAAAAACCGGCATAAAGAGAGGCAAAGAGCACAACGGATTATTTAGGGAAAGAATACCTTTGACTCCGGAAAATATTTTTCTGCTTATTTTACCCCTTATACTAATGTTGATTCTGGTTCCGCCTCAAAAAGAGGCCATGACCGTAAAATCGGAAGAATCTATAGCAACCGATGCCGAGCCAATTTCTATAGTTGTATTAAACAATTATGATTCAGTAATTGACAGGTTCGAGCTGGAAGAGTATTTAAATGGTGTAGTGGCAGCCGAAATGCCATATAGCTACAGCGAAGAAGCGCTGAAAGCCCAGGCCGTCGCGGCGAGAACCTTTGCCGTCAGCCGTGCCAGAGGCCTATACGGCAATTTTTCGGAGCATTTTGGAGCTGATGTATGTACAGACTCAAGTCATTGCCAAGGCTGGATTTCCAAGGAAGAATTTTTAGAAAATCGGGGGAATGAAGAAGCCTGGCAAAAAATTTCAGAAGCTGTGGCGAGCACCAAAAACATGGTTATGACGTATGCCGGTGAGCTGATAAACCCTCTTTATCATTCCAACAGCGGCGGTGCTACGGAAAACATCGAGGCAGTATGGTCGAATTTAGGTGAGGTACCTTATCTGAAAAGCGTTTACAGTACTGATGAAAGCATGTATAACGAATTTGAGAAAAGCACAGTTTTTAAATGGGATGAAATAAAAAAGAAGGCAAAGAATAAGTATCCGAAGATTGAATTTAAAAACGACCCGAAATTGGATTTAGAGGTTATTTCCTATAGCTCCGGCGGCAGAATAGGAAAAATTAGGCTTGGTTCTGAGGAAATGTTGGGCACAGAATTCAGAGAACTGTTGCAATTGCGTTCTACCAATCTGGAATTCAAATTAACCGATGAAAATACATTAGAAATAATTTCAAAAGGCTTCGGACACGGTGTGGGAATGAGCCAATGCGGTGCCGATGCTCTTGGAAATAAGGGATTTACATATAAAGAAATTCTTGAGTTTTTCTACACGGGTATATTAGTGGAAGAATTGAGGTATTAAAGTATAAAACCGCTTCCGTTGGCAATAATACAAAACGGAGGTGGATATTGTGAACAACAAGGGAAAGTTTAAAGACGAATTACCTGATGAAAACAAATTTAAATCTTTTTTTAAGGAAAGTGGGTTCTATATTGCAATTGTAGTTGGATTATGCGCTTTGGCCGCAGGTGCGGTTTACTTCTCAACAAATCAAATACTTAGTGACCCTGATCCTGAGCCCTACCAAGCTCAGGAGAACCAACCGCCGAAGGATCAAGGTCTGGACTTATCCAAATATGAGAATCCTTTTGAAGAAGAACCTGATCAAAGCTCAATCGTAGATGAGGGATCTGAATTCTCCGAGGATGATCCTTTAATCGGCATGGAGGATGCAAATCCTGAAGACAGTGAAACAAATGAAGATGTAGAAGACGCACCGGACACAAATGTAACCGAAATGAATAGCGGTCCTCGGGAAGAAGATGCATCCGTAACAACAACCGGAAATACCGATGCACTCGCTGATGACGATGCCGCAACTGAAGACGTAGTTTTGGCAATAGTGAGGCCGGCTTTCAATACTCCTGTGGCAGGAAAAATACAGACAGAGTATTCTATGGATAAACTGATTTTTTCTCCGACCTTTAATGAATGGCGTACTCATAGCGGTGTGGATATAGCCGTTCCGCGTGGAGAGGTTGTTCGTTCTGTGGGTAACGGCACTGTTATTGAAATAAAAAATGATCCCAGGTATGGTTTCACAATTGTAATAGACCATAAGAACGGATATAAATCTGTATATTCCAATCTTGTCAGTGACCAGACTTTGCAGGTCGGGAAAGAAATAAAGCTAGGAGATCCTGTCGGTGCCATCGGGGCAACTGCAATCTTTGAAAGTGCAGAACCTACTCATCTTCATTTTGAACTTTACAAAGAGAATA
>CAZPIS010000241.1:0-2993 GCA_964586745.1 uncultured Ruminiclostridium sp. | reverse complement strand
ATGAGGACTGTTGTACGGTTTTTGTTGCAAAGCATCCGGTTACAAAGCCATCACTGCAAAAAACACAAGAGTATGAAAAGGTTTTGGATACAGAAAATCTTATTAATAATGCTTTGTCAAAAACCGAGCTTATGAAGCTTTAATGAATGCATAAAGATTATAAACATAATATGTGTGGTAAGATAACTTTATCAGTTCATTTTGAAAGGACGTTATTTCATGGCTGATGTAAAGGCTATTTATAATTCTAAGTTAGTGTGCCCTGTTTGTGATTCTGAGATTGAGTATACAAAGGTTAGGTCAAAAACTATAAGACTTTTAAAACAGGATAGCGATTTTTGTCCATATTATGAAGGCGAGAATCCTTTATATTATGAGGCGGTAATTTGCTCTGAATGTGGATATGGCTCTCATGTCACAAGCTTTAACAGTATAAATAAGTACGAAAAAGAGAAGGTTCAAAAACTAATAACAAAGAATTGGAATAAGCGTAGCTTTACAGGTCAAAGAACTATTGATCAGGCTATCCAAGCATTTAAAATTGTATTATTAAATCTAAATGACATAGAGGCTTTAAAATCTGAAATAGCTAAAATATGTATGCGTATTGCTTGGTTATACCGTTATAAACGAGAGCCTCAGTCAGAAAATAAGTTCTTAGAATATGCACTGGCAAATTATAAGGAGGCCTATAGTCAGGAGGACCTTACAGAAGATGGAAAGCTGGATAAATACACTTGCCTTTATATCATCGGTGAGCTATGCAAAAGACTTGAACAATATGAAGAAAGCACACAATGGCTAAGCCGTCTCATTATGAGTTATGCCGATCCACAGCAGAAGTCGAAAATTTCTCAGAAACTTATTGAAACTACTCGTGATCTTTACCAGGAAGTAAAGGATATTATTGCCGCAGCTAAGGAGGAAAACTAATTGAAACTGGAAATTGGTAAGATACCAAATAATATATTGGAAAAATTATTATCTCGATTCTCTGAACCTCATCGTAGTGAGGTGATTACTAAGCCGGGAATAGGAGAAGACTGTGCCGCAATTGATTTCGCAGGTGATGTTTGTGTAGTAACGACCGATCCTATTACAGGGGCTGACGATGAAATTGGGATTCTCGGGATTCATATTGCTTGCAATGATTTAGCTTCTTCGGGAGCAGAACCAGTAGGTCTTCTTGTTACCATTCTTGCGCCGGTAGGGACTGATTTGGAACATATGGAGAAGTTGTTAGAACAAATAAATGAAGCTGCCTCGTCTATGAATATAGATGTTATAGGTGGTCATACCGAGATAACCGATGCCGTTAATCGTTTGGTATTAAGCATAACAGCCCTTGGTAAAGCAAAAAAGGATAAATTGGTTAATACAAACGGTGCAAAGCCCGGTGATTCAATTATATTTACGAAGTATGCTGCCACCGAGGGAACCGCTATTCTTTCATGGCTTTTTGAAAATGAGCTAACAAGAGAATTTGGCGAGCAGTTTGTAAATACCTCAAAGAATCTTATCAGTTCAATCAGCGTTGTAAAAGAGGGCCTATTATCAGCCCGATTCAATGTCAGTAGTATGCATGATGTTACCGAAGGTGGAGTTCTGGGTGCTTTATGGGAGATTGGAACTGCATGCGGGCACGGTTTAGAAGTAGAAAAAAATAAAATACCTATATTGGAAGAAACCCGCCGCATATGTGAGTTTTTATCTCTTGATCCATTAAAGCTGATTTCAAGCGGTTCAATGATTATTACAACTCCCAATGGCAGTGAATTACTTAAGCTTTTGCATGAAAATAATATCAAAGCAACAGAAATAGGTCATATAACTTTTGGTAAAGAATTTTTATTATCAGACAGTGAAGATACTGTTAAGATTAGTATTACCGAATCCGATGAACTATACAGAGCACGAAAGATGAAAAATGAAGGGATGATTTGATGAGTTTTGTTTTATCATCAGAGTTCCGGTTATTTATGAATATATTTCTGTTTTTATCAGGTTTATGTGTGGGCTCATTTTTAAATGTATGTATTTATCGTATTCCTATGGAAAAATCGATAGTATATCCACCATCATCATGCGGTAAATGCAACGAGAATTTAAAGCCAAAAGATATGATTCCAGTTTTGAGCTATATTATGCTAAAAGGTAAATGCAGATACTGTAAAGATCCCATATCAATACAATATCCAATTGTAGAATTAATGACAGCAATTATTTGGCTGATCGTGTATAATAGGTATGGGTTTACGATTCAAACCGCTGCATTATTATATTTGTACACAGTTTTGATTCCAGTTGCGTTTATAGATTTAAAACATATGATTATTCCTGATGGGCTGGTTATAACAGGGTTAGTCGGTGGAGCAGCAGTGCTTTTATATCACGTTTTCTATAAACCTTTTCCTTTATACGATTCCAATCTGTGGTATACACCTATTATTGGGATGTTTTCCGCTTCCGTTGTGTTGTTTATTATTGCATTAATCGGTCTTCTTATTTACGGTAATGACGGAGCAATGGGAATGGGGGACGTAAAGCTATTTCTACCGATAGGACTTTTCTTAGGTTGGAAACTGGCATTATTTATATTGTTCTTATCAGTTCTGTTAGGTGGTATAATAAGTATTATATTGTTGATTTTCCGATTTAAAGATAGAAAAAGCGCAATTCCATTTGGCCCGTTTATAATTATTGCAACTTTTATTGCCGGTCTGTATGGGAATCAAATATTAGATTGGTACTTGAATTTTTATTAGGTAAAAATAAATATGTATTCAACATTTAATAATACTTGTTTATAAGCTTTAAATAATATAAAATCTTATATATCGCTCTTATAATTCTAGTTTTTTTGACACATTATTACAATAATATACCTAAGACCGGTTCATTATTTCATTACAAATTGCTTTAATAATAAAGAGAGGGATTATCAGATATGGCAAAAAAAGCAACTGAAGAAACAGCAATTAAAAAATTCTTTA
>CAZPIS010000240.1:0-3004 GCA_964586745.1 uncultured Ruminiclostridium sp. | reverse complement strand
TTCCTCCAAAATAGATAGAATATGAAAAAATCAGAAAAACACCACTCTGGCGTTTTGTGCTATGCTTACCTTCACTTGGGCAGTTTTTTGCGCACCCGGAACGGTAGCCGCAATATTAATGTATTCCTCAGAATTTTTGGGATCAGTGTCCTTTTGAGATATGGATAGCATTACTTGGCCAAAACCGTTTAAGGGTAACACTTGTATACTTGAGTCGGGCTTTAGGGAAACGGTAATGGGGGCAGAAGGCTCTACCTTTGTTTTTCCGTCGGCAAGCACCCTAAGAACCGTGATTGCAATCTGTGCAGGTGTTTGAGGTGTTACAAACACATTGTCCTGACTAATATTAAGGATATAGCCCGAAGGCTGGTCTTTCTTCTGTTCTTTTTTTGTTTTATTTGAGTTAGTACCGGATGAGGATTTTCCGCCTTTTTTTGAAGCTGCTTTTTTCCTAGCCCTGTTGATCATAATAACAGCAGCTCCGCCAACGGCTGCTCCGCCAATAATTACTTCGAAAGGAATCTCCTCATCCTCATCCTCGTCTTCGTCATCATAGTCCCAATCTTCGTCATCGTCTTTGGACTCTTCTTTCTCAGGCTTTTTTTCCTCAATGAGCATGGGCATCCCTAATCCCCCGCAATTTTTGCAATAGTGGACAGTGTGCTCTTGGAGCCATTCGGGATTATCTTGTCCGCATTTATTACATGTCGTATCATACAAACCATATATACCGAGACCTGGGTCTGTACCGTAATTTTGACCTGCAAAGGTTTTAAACGTGAATAAAAAACTAAGAAGCATAAGAAAGCAAATAAAAACTGCAAGAACCTTTTTGATATGTAAAGTCTTCATAAAAACCTCCGGCATTCTGACTGAAAGGTTTGGTATAAAAGCTTAAAATAATTTTAATAGTGTTCCTGATTCAATAATAACATTATTAAAAATGACCCGCAATAAAAAATAGCGGCTAGTCTTCACTTCATTTCATTCGGTTCAGATTGACCTTTAGTATCATTTATTTCGGCCTTTAATAAGCCCATTTCCTGAACAAGGCGCTTTATACGGCCTGCCTGGCGGGATACGGCCACTGTCAGGGCAAACACCATAAGAAGCAGCAGGAATATTATACACAAGAACAAGGCATTTGAGGCTACTTCAACCTCAAGCACTCTTGCCACCATGAACACTACTTCAGGGAAAACCGACATTATTATGAAGCTCAGACTTGTAATAATCCAGATGAGAGCATACTTAAGCTCAAGCTTTCTCGTTCTTACCATATTAATGATAAACACGAAGAACAAAACCGAGCCTATTATAAGAGTTGTTCGTAATGTGCCGCTCATATTCATATTAATCTTCCTTTACCACGCTTTTCTTAGATATGGATGCTATCATAATTGCCAGAGTCACCTTTATCATATAATAAACACCTTTAAGGCTGGTGATGGAGGAGATTCCGCCTTCTCTGGCGTTCATAATTACCGGCATTTCGCTTACCTTTAGCTTGTTTCTAAGAACAGTCACCACTGTCTCGGGTTCGGGGTAATCCTTTGGATAATTGTTAGCGAATATTTTTATAACCTCTCGGCTGCAAGCCCTGTAGCCTGATGTGGGATCAGTGATGAGTTTGCCTGTTAAAAACTTGATTAACCATGAAAAATACTTAATTCCAATGCGTCTCATTTTAGATGACTGAAAGCCCTCGTTTTCTATGAATCTGGAGCCTATGCAAAGATGGTTTCCTTCTTCAATCCGTTTGATTAGAAATGGTATGAATTTTGGGTCGTGCTGGCCGTCTCCGTCTATTTGTATGGCAATATCGTAGTTATGATAAAGAGCATATCGATACCCGGTTTGCACCGCTCCTCCGATGCCCAGATTGACAGGCAGGGTAATAACCTTGACTCCGTGACATTTGCAAACGGTTTCGGTATTATCCTTTGAACAATCGTTTACTACTACAATATCAAAGTCCCCATCCGCTTGCTTTAATGCTTCAAAGAGCTTGGGGAGATTTTTACTTTCGTTATAGGCCGGAATTATAATTAATGCTTTCATCCTGTCACTTCCACACGCGTATTACTTTTGCCCCCTGTAATCCTTTTTATATTGGCTGTAAAGCTTATTAAGTGGGCCGCACCTACTATTATAAAGAACATTATCAAATACGCAAACCTTGTATCGGGAACAAACATCAGCTGTAGCCCGAGAATAGCAAGCCCGTAAAAATAGAACCAGAATGATTTTATGCTTTTAACGGCATGTATTATGCTGCCAATAGCACCGGGTATAAGGATTAAAAAATGTATAACCAGCGATGGAGCTTGGGAATTCATGAGTAATTTGTTAAGGTAGGGTTCATTAAATATATGCGCGGTTTTTCCTATGGTAAACCATTTTATGTAAAGCCAAAAATCGGTTTTCAGCCCCTCCATAAGCCTTTTTATGCCATAGGCCATCTGTCTGTCATTATTACCCCGTATTTCATCTGTAACATCCATCATATATTCCTTAAAATACGGGTAGGTCCCTGCTAAAAATGGATTTCCCGAACCTTCTGCCGTTAAAATAAATGTTCCCAGGGTTACAACGTTTCTGATCCACCAAGGAGCCATAACCGCTATCAGTCCGATAAGCTGAAACAGGAACATTCGAGTTATAGAGGCAAATGAAAAACGGACACCATTGCCCCCGGATTCCCGGGCAGAACGTGAAATAAAAGAACCGTCACCTTGTTCCCCTTTGCCGGAATCCCGTTCCTTGCCTGAAATCAGGGCAAAAATAAACGGGAATATAAAAAGAGGCAATAGAGCCGGCCTTATCATTAGGTGCACGCCAAACGCTACCCCGGTTATTAAATTAATTATCTTTTTACCCGATTCAAAGGCATATAAGGACAAACAAAAATATATGAGCATTGTAAAAAGGGCCATAGTCTCGGTAAGAAGCATTACTGATGAAAGCACATAGGTTGGATATACAGCCATAAATAGGGCTGTTA
>CAZPIS010000239.1:2532-3010 GCA_964586745.1 uncultured Ruminiclostridium sp. | reverse complement strand
AATCATTATACTTTTCAATATACTCTGTTCCGTGAGGATTTAAGGGATATCCGAGTTCTCCTAAAGCGCTGCTCAGTAAAAGAATAATATCCTTCCTTGTAGCAACTTTATTAGGATATATCCTGCCATCGGAATCCGGATGCATTAAGCCTAAGTTTATTGCGGTAACAATATCCTTGTAATATATATGGTTAGGTATAATATCACTTGGAGGCATCAGTGTTGATGAGTTATATCCTATATTAAAACTCTTTAATACCATTTGAGCTATTTGCCCCTTGGTAATAGCATTCTGAGGATAAAAGCTGTCGTTTTGAATACTGCCGAGCGCCCCCATGCCCTGAAGAGTATATATCGCATCATGAGCCCATTTGTACGAATCAATATCCCTGAATATAATTATCTTTGGGATTCTTACAGAGATACCGGCAGCCGGAGAAACACCTGAAAGATTATGGGCAATAACCTCATAATAAGT
>CAZPIS010000239.1:0-2522 GCA_964586745.1 uncultured Ruminiclostridium sp. | reverse complement strand
AAGTGTTTTCTGCCGTTACGGGGGACTCATCCACAAAGCTATCCGTATCCTTATCAACACTTCCTATTAAATTCCTAACACCGTTTATACTGCGGTATATTTTGTACCCGTCCTCTCTATCTGTTACATCCCGCCATTTCAAAGCAACCCTGTTATATCCTGCAGTCGGTGCTTCTAAGTTTAATGGTTTCTCGGGAGCAGAACCGAAAAAGCGTAATTCCGGACTTATACTACTGAGATTCCCAATGTCGGCACGAATTCTGAAATGGTATTCGGTATTTGCATTAAAGCCTATATTAGTCATCAGAACATTATTCTTGACAGACTTAATCTCATTCCATGGACTGTTTAGACTTGTTCTGAATTCCAGAGTGTAGGTGGTATCCTCCGGGGCCTTATCTTGACTGAATAGGTACAGTAACCCTGCGCTTGTATATGCGTGAATAGGGCCGGGATTCCTGGGATATTCATTTTTTACCGTCTGATTCTGCGAAAAATCCGAATAACAATTATCCCCTCTTTTTGCACGCACCTTATAGGTATAACTTTGTCCGTATACGCTGCTGCCATCGGTAAAGGTATCGGTATTTTTAGAAACAGTTGATAAAAGTTCCCAGGACCCTTCACCCTTCCTCCATATTTCAAATCCGGTTTCATTATCCTGCTTATAATTCCAGGATAGGATTATCTTATCAGAAGCAACTGCAGTTGCAGATAAATCCGAGGGTGTAGACACCAGTTCCGCTGTTATATTTATCTCATCCGTATATTCAGATTTAAGACCGGCTTTTGACTGCATACAAAGCCTATATGTATAGGTTTCTCCGGGTGTACGCCCGGTGTCTTGATAGCTTGTTCCCCGTGATCTATACAGAGATATAAAATCTCCGGAGGGATTTTTTCGTTCCAGTATCACATTTCCCTCGTCTGAATCAGACATATCCCACATCAGCCGTATTACCCTCTCAGAATAACTGTATCCCCACAGAGGAGTGGTTAATGGATATGCCGTATGAGTGCTTATTCCTGTATTTGAAGGTATATATTTTGAATACTTCTTATTATTATAGCGAATTCTTAACCGATAATAATATTCGGTGTCGGGCTCTACGGTATCATCGCGAAAATTAGTTTCTGTAACGGTAAGTTCGGCTATAGCCTTCCAAGAGCTTTGGCTTTTTTCGCGCCTCTCTATCAAGGTATGATAATTTGGCTCTCTTTTTATGGGTAATATGGGATAAGACCATTCGAGATCCACCTGGCCGGCATAAGTATTTGTTATTTTTAAATTTTCCGGGTATAGATTAATCACTTCCACTTCGGGGGTATAGGGGCTTTTAACTGTTTGTTTATGCACAATCTGCATCCTGTATGTATAAATATGAGCGTTGGATACAGAATTATCGGTATAATCGGTTCTACTGCTGCTAAGATATGCGAGCTGATGGAATTCACCTTTATTAACTGATCTTTCTATTATTATATGAGTTGTGACATTAGTATTTTTATTGTTCTCCCAGGACAACTTATTATATTCCTGATTTACCTGAACGCTGAAATTCTTCGGAGCCAAAAGCTCGAGAGCGAATCCCTGATTTATTTGAGTCAGATTTAAACAGGATGTTACTATAAGAAATATTAAAATTGTAATTATGGGTCTTTTTAGTTTTTTCAAGATTTCATCCCCCGAAAATAGTCTATCATAAAACTTATCGGCAAAAAAAGTGCCGGTAGTGATACCGGCAAGTAAAGGGGGTCAAAATGTATTGTGAGGTCATTTAAAGTATTCACAGAAAATTTATATATTATTCAAGAAAGAAAAAAATTTGTTATAATGTTATTCCTTCTGTATAATAAGGAATAGAAAATACTTTAATAGAGGCACAGGTAAATAACAATGGATAAAGAAATTTGGAAAAAACCTAAGGTTTGCAGTAATATTGGCGGAGAAGCTCTCATTGAGGGAGTAATGATGCGAGGCAACAACATGATTGCCATGTCGGTGAGAAAAGCTTCCGGTGAAATATATACAGATGTGAAATCTTCCGTACCCATAACAAAGAAAAATAAAGTTTTAGGTCTTCCCTTTATAAGGGGCGGAGTTTCGCTTATAGAATCCATGGTGGTTGGTGTTAAGGTCCTTATGGAATCTGCTGAATTAGTGGATTTAACAGATGAGGATGAAAAAGAAAGCAAGTTTGATCTTTGGATGAAGAAAAAGCTGGGAGAAAACTATTTTTCCTATATGATTTACTTTTCTGTCGCTGTTGCTTTAGCTATGAGCATTGGTCTTTTTATGCTTCTTCCCAATTTTATTGCAGGGCTGTTCAGCTTTGACAAGCAAACCTCAGGTGGATCTTTATTGGCTAATCTGATAGAAGGTATAATCAGAATTGGTCTTTTTGTTTCTTATGTTTATTTAGTTTCAAAGAATAAAGACATCAAGAGAGTATTTCAGTATCATGGAGCCGAGCACAAGACAATCTACGCATATGAGAATGAGGAAGAGCTCACTGTTGAAA
>CAZPIS010000238.1:0-3015 GCA_964586745.1 uncultured Ruminiclostridium sp. | reverse complement strand
AGTGCTTGCTTGGGGTGCAAGAGGTCGCACGTTCAAGTCGTGTCACTCCGACCAATCAAAAAGCGGGTTTCAGAATTTCTGATGCCCGCTTTTGTCATAAAAATTTCTCTATTTTACACTTGTTTTTTAAATAGATTTTAATAGTAGTGTGGTCTAAAGAATTAAACCAGAACAACATTATTGCGACTAACAATTCTCAAGAGGAGCAAAAATTGAAGACCACACCGAAGGATAAAACCTTTAGTGTGGTCAAAGAATCTATATTGACATCGACATATGATAATTGTTTCGTCTGCCAGACATGGGAGGCGTCACTTTTTCCTCTCGGCCCAGGAATTTAATTCAGAAAAACCTGTTTTCTCGTATATCAGGCTGTGCTGAAAATCATTGAGCGATTTCCAATTAACCGAGAAAGAGCGCACGCTAGGGAAGGAGCGGGCAGTTGTGTTGAAGGTCCCGCCGTCCATAGTTACTGACAAAAAGTCGTAATTGAACGAAGGATTATCTTTATCTGTAACTTTAACCTGCAGGTTGAGTTTTAGCTCGTTACCGCCCATCCAGTAATAATCTTCAATTGTGAAGTTGTAATTCTTATGGGACAGAGCAATTGATTTAAGCACCCCTTGGTTCCAGACAAAGGTCCAATCGGCATCCTTAAAGAGTCCGTCAGTTTCGACAAATCGTCCGGTGGCATCTTCCACAGAGCCGCTCTGCAAAGCTTTTTCACTCAGGTTGCCCGGGAAGTACCAGTGACGGAATTGCTTTGCAACCTCATTGCGTTGTGTTCCGGACATCTTGCCGCCCAGCGTGTCAGTGTGGTAGGCGTATTTGTCTAATAGCTCGTGTATGCTCACAGAGAATTTCCCGCCAAACCAAGGACCGATATTGCTCAAATCACCGGTGATTTCCTGATCTGAATTAAACCAATATGCCATGTTTATAACATACCAAATATTTGTCATAAGGTTGCCGGTATCGCTTTCCAGATCGGTGAGTCCCCTTGCTACGTCGGAAAGATGTTGCAGATAATAGGAGTGCCTTTCTGATTTGCCATCCACGCTGTAGTCTCCGTGCTGGTCCTCAATAACATGGGTAAGCTCGTGCACCAGCGTTTGCACTTGTTTAAACTCGTTGGTACTGATGCCCCTAGGGAAACTGCTGTCTTGGATGGCAATGTAGGATTTACGCATGATGTCGCCCCGGCCAGTTTCATAGTGACTGCTGCTCGACTTGTTCCACAATAAGTTAGAAGACCAAGGGACACCGCTCATCGGGTAAACCCTGCTTTCGATGAAATCAAGAGCTGCGTGGTAAATGGTGACGTCACCCAGAGTGATAACGTCCGCAACCGCACTACCCAAAGGATATTCGAGAAACCAGCGTACCATCCCCTTGAAATCAGGGTTAGGCTGGATTTGTGCTCTAAGCACAAGAGGCGCAAGCGCAGCGTCCCCTTCGCAGACGACAGTCATCCGGATATTGAAGAGTGCCGCACCCTCGTCGGGGTCAGCCTCAGCCATAACTCGGTAGGCAGAAGGTTTTTTGGTCATATCGGTTTTCAGTGTGGCAATTGCCGGTAGCCGCTCGGCCTTAAGCTTTGCCTTTGTAATTACCCTATCGGCTAAAAGCTTTGATTCCGGTGTTTTAAACTCGAAATCAGGATGCACCGCAAAAGTCCAGGTTAGGTTGTCAGCCTTGGCAGAATCGGGTTCGAGTGTCCGGCTTTTTTCGTTCCACTTCATAACCGTCAGCGATATCCACAATGCTTTTTCTTCTCGTTTTTCCTTTTCGGCTTCAGTGAAGCACTGAATTAATGCTTCGTTTTCCAGTTCATTGGCAGCTAAGTTCTCATAGGCAGTTCCAATCCCCTCAAAGCATACAGTTACTTTAAAGTTAGCTTTGATAGGAATTTTATCGTCCATTGCCGTTATCTCACAGCCGCACACCTTCGTAAAGCTTTTACGGTCCCATTCCTTGGCCTCCGGCCCGGGAGACAGGAGTATTACTGTTTGACCTTTATCGTTTTTACCTAGATCCAAATTTACCAAGCCTGAAGATGAAATAATTTCTAACGGAGGCTCCTCCTCTTCGAAATTCTTCAATTCGTACAGCAGTTCAAAGGGTTTTGCGTCTGTGGCCAGAATACTAACTTTGTCAGCCGCCAGCTTAATCTCACCCTTACCCAGAATTTTAAATTGTACATTATTTTGAAAATATCCGTCGGGTCCGCTATAACGGAAGCTTATCACACCCTCTGACGGCGCTTTTTCCTGAACCTGTACCTCGGCCGACATGCCCGACCCACTCATTATTGCTGCACCGACGAGGATTTCGTTCGAAAAGATTGAAATATCACTGGTTAAATCAGGTCTGTCCACGGGTAAGCCGTTTTTTGTTTCGGTCATACGCGCCCATACGCGGCGTTTTTTCCCGAATTTGAGAGCATTGCCGAAGTCCTTGCCTATTACCATGGAAAACGTTTGCTTTGTATCTTCAGATGCCTTTCGGTCAGCTCCAGCCCCTGAAGCAGCCACCGCTGCTCCCGCAGCAGCCAAGCCAAGCACAATTGCAGCCGGCACTGAAAAGTCTGATTCATTGGGTTCTTTTTCTGCCTCGGTGTCAATAACTACCGAAATATCTTTTTTCTCCTTTTTTTCTTCTTTTTCTTCCTTTTCTTCATCCAACGGCTTTTTGACACTCTCTTCCACCCAGACATCGCTCTCCTCTACTGTAAACGGAGCACTGCACAACGCACCGATAACAGTATCGAAACGCGAAACATAATCATTGTAATAAGTATCAAGTTGTGCCTCAGTGGTTTCTTTCATAGGAGTGTAGTGGGTGGCGGTACCACTTGCGGAACTTCTCACAACCAGGTATACTAACCCGGCTTGAGGTGTTGGAGGATTGAGGATGACCAGATATGTGACATTTTCGCTGAAGTCGGTTACATAATCATGCATTGGAGCAGGTTCTGTACGTTTTTTATGTGTTATTGTCAGACCTTTACGTCCA
>CAZPIS010000237.1:0-3017 GCA_964586745.1 uncultured Ruminiclostridium sp. | reverse complement strand
TGGCATTAACCGAATTGGTTCGTAAAGAGTTGCCGAGGACAAAAATTGTCATAATCAGCGGATACGATGATTTTTCATATGCACAGCAGGCTATTCGTATGGGTGTGGAGCAGTATTTGCTTAAGCCGATTATTAAGGAAAAACTAGTAGAAATTCTGATTACGCTGCATAAGAAAATGGAAGATGAACAACTGCAGCAAGAATACATAGAAAGCTTTCAGAGAGAGGCTCAAGAGTACGAGAATTTTTCTCGCAGAAGATTTTTCGAACAAATTGTCACTGGGGGTTTAAGCGTATCGGAGATCTCTGAGACCGCTAAGGTGATGGGCATCGATATTAATGCCCCATTTTACAATATAGTACTTTTTTCACTTAATAGTGCCGAATACGACGGAAGCGTACCGGAAAGCTATACGGATAATCTCGCCGCAGTGCAAGACAATGTTATGCAATTTATTCTAAGTCACCCCGAATTAATTCTATTCAGATGGAATATCACGACATATGCTGTTTTGATTACAGGTACTCAAGATGGTATTGAACAACAAACTTGTGATTGTATTGAAAATATTCAGAATCTTTGTGCCATAGCCGGGCACGATGTGGGCTGGTATATTTCATGCGGCACTCCGGTATCTCGGTTAAGCGCTATTCCGGCCTGTTTTACCGAGGCGAGTCGCATTTTGTCGTACCGTTATCTATGCCCGCAGGAGCATGTTCTTTCCGAATCGAGTATCGACGATTTGCGAAAAAATAACAGCTCGCAGTCAGGTGTATGTAAAAAGGAAACTGATCCGGAACATGTCAGAAAATTTTTAAGCAGCGGGGCCGAAAAAGAGATTGATAACTTTTTTGATCAGCTGTTACAAAATGCAGGAGAAGAAGTTGTTTCTCTCCCGATGTTTTTCAGGTATCTGACTATGACGATTTACTTTGCGGCGGTAAAGTACTTGGATTCAATAGGATGTCGGGTGGAAAGTTTATGGTCAATGGAGTTTCGGCCTAATGATAATGTATCGACGCCTGAAGAAGCACGAAAATATGCACATCAAGTCATTGGACAAGCAATCGAACTACGCGATCGCGAGAGTACAAAACACCAGCGCGATCTTTTGAAACAGGCGATTGTGTTTATAAGTGAGCATTACTTTGAGGAATCTATTTCGCTTGACAGGGTCGCCAAAAAAGTGAATATAAGCCCAAATTACTTATCGGCTATTTTCAGTCAGGAGGTCGGACAAACCTTAATAGAATACCTTACATTTAAACGTATTGATGAAGCAAAACGTATGCTGCGCCAAACAGACAAGCGTCTTAACGAGATTGCCTTCTCTGTAGGGTATAAAGATCCGCATTACTTCAGCTTTGTTTTTAAGAAGGTTTCGGGGTGTACGCCCAGTGAATATCGAAGAGGTACAAACAGTGAGCGTTAAGTATCGGCGGGAAAAGAAAAAAATTAAGATGCAAAGCAGGCTTTGGAGTATGATCCTGATTGTTGCGCTACCGCTGATGATAGTCATTATAGCACTTGCATCTTTTGGAATAGTGTATGCATTTCAGTACAATGCAATCCTGAACAACGTTACAACGGCTTCTGACTTTAATCAGAATTTCAAGGACGATGTTGATTTGAAGATGTACTATTACGTAATTGACAGCCAGTATTCGGTGGGGCTGCCCATTGAGGAAGTGCAGTCTGCTAAGACGATAGCGCAAAAGTTGATTGATACAACAACGAAAAGGGATAGCATACGCGCAATCAGCAGCGTTTTGAATCTGTGCCACAATCTTGAGGGAAAGATGCAACAAATTGCCGAAACAGAGGAGTACGATTCTCGTGTGGACCAGCTGGAAAAAAATATCTATATCCTGACTGATATGGTTCAGCGGTTCATGTATACCTATCTTTATTATGAGGCGGCGCATCTTAATGACCTGCAGTCGGACATGATTACAAACATGATTTTTCTGATGGCTATTGTTATGTTTTCAGTGTTGGTGTTACTGTATTTTCTTTTGGCTGGTTCGAAAAAGTTAAGCCGCAAGATTGTCGATCCCATAGACATGATTTGTGAGCGTCTGGAAGCAATCGGCAAGGGCAGCTTGCTGGTGTGCGAACCTATTCATGCCGACGTGGAGGAAGTGCAGCTTCTTTCGGATGGTATAGAGAATATGGTCGGGCGTCTTAAGTGGCAGATTGATAAAAATACCGAGCAGGAGAAGCATAGACGAGGTACAGAATTGGCTTTGCTCCAATCGCAAATTAACCCTCATTTTCTCTATAATACACTTGATACAATTGTATGGCTGATTGAATCGGGAGAAATCGGCGGGGCGGTCAAGATGGTCGCAAGCCTTTCGAATTATTTTCGTTTTTCTTTGAGTCGCGGGAAAAACGTCATAACCCTTGAGGAGGAAGAGCAGCATATCCGAAGCTATTTGGAAATTCAACAAATGCGTTATAGAGATCTGATGGATTATGAAATAGATATTTCCGATCAGTTGAAGAATTTCGTACTGCCCAAACTTACGCTTCAGCCACTGGTTGAGAATGCGCTGTATCATGGTATAAAGAATAGACGACGTAAAGGTCTTATCCGTTTGCGCGGAAGAGCCGAGAATGAAAATGTGATTTTGGAAGTAGCAGACGACGGACGCGGCATGACAAAGGAACGTTTAGAAGAGGTGCGAAATTCTCTGACCGGCGGTAAGAGTGAAGGATTTGGGCTAAGAACGGTGCATCAAAGAATTCGGATACTGTTTGGAGGAGAATATGGGTTAGCCTTGGAAAGCACACCGGATGTCGGAACAAGAATTTTTGTCATTATTCCTATGCAGACGAGCGACAAGGAGATGGACATATGAAGAAACTAATAGCTTTAGCCATAGCTTCAGCAATATGTATGACAGTTCTGCTTTGTGCTTGTACAAAAGAAGTACAGTCAGCCGTAGGAAATTCCGATGACGATCTTATAGTAGTCGGGTTTTCGCAGGTCGGTGCTGAATCGGAGTGGCGA
>CAZPIS010000236.1:0-3024 GCA_964586745.1 uncultured Ruminiclostridium sp. | reverse complement strand
ACTTATCTAACGCATCATCACATACTCTATATACTGTCCATTCATCCATTGGAACCGCACCCATTTGTTTATAAAATTCAATTGATGACTGATTCCAATCCAAGCACCGCCATTCTAATCTTCCACACTTTCTCTCCACACACAACTTAGCAAGAAAAGAAAATATAATCTTTCCTATACCCATTCCTCTCATTTCAGGTTTAACATATAAATCTTCCAAGTAAATACCCGGTTTCCCTAAAAAAGTAGAAAAATTGTGAAAGAATAATGCAAAAGCTACCGATTTATTTTTATATTCACCAATAATAACCTCAGCCATTTTTCTTTCAAATAGAGATTCTATTAAAATTTCTTCTGTCGCTACAACTTCATTTAACATTTTTTCATAATCAGCCAATTCCTTTATAAATTCTAAAATTAACGGAACATCTTTTATCTCTGCAAATCTTATCTTGAAATCATATAAATTAGTATCTATCAACATTTGTATGCCTCCAACTGATCAATTTTAGGTCTATCGTTTCAGAATTTTTTAATTTGTCTATATCCATAAGATGTAGTAATTAATAGTGTATTTATTTAATTATTCAATCACTTAAAATTTAAATTTTAGTTTTTTTTGCCCTTTAATTTGCTATGTACCATAATTGTCAGAATCATAATACCAAACATTAATACAATATGTATTATGTATGTGACCACCTGAATTCAACCTCAGGTATATACGACAGCAGCGCTCTCAGGGTTAAAAAGATAAAGTATGAACCTTTTGGCGTGACTGCTCTGGACACAGGCATCTCCTCCGAGGATCACCTGTACAACGGTAAGGTGCTGGATGATACCGGGCTGTACTATTACGGGGCAAGGTACTATGACGCCGCTTTGGGAAGGTTCATTACGGCTGATTCTATAGTACCCGGCGACGGTGCTGCTCCTCAGGCTCTCAACCGCTACTCATATTGCCTGAATAACCCGATGATTTACACCGACCCGAGTGGTCATTCCCCCGAAAACAACAATGGTGTTGGAAATGCTTGGAAAGATTCCGCCACCAGTGATTCTTACTTTTGGAAATGGGATATGCCCGGAGCCGTATCGCCATTCGATAAGCCAGAAAGAGACAAAAATTTCAAAGGATTAGGAATGACTATATTAAGAGGCGTAGTAACCTATGATCTGTTTACAGATTTTAAGTGGGATAATTTTAGGGAATTCTTGAGAAAACCAGGCGTTTCTATTGGTAAGAGCATTAATTATTTCTATGCAGCATCACCCCTCCCGGGAAATGAGCTTTCAAGGTACCTTTTATATGGATGGTCTACATGGTCAATGTGGGCCGAGTATAAACAACTCGATAAGAGTATGTTAAAATATAGTGAGTGGGGCTATTTGCTTAGAAACGCAGCAGACTATGGTCTCAAATACCGTATTGCAGGCTGTCTTGGTGTAGGCGCAGGTATTATAAATGGATTCCAAGACTGTGACAACACGATGAAAAGATCCGCAAGAATGATTAAAAATTATAAAAGCATGACCCCCTTACAAAATACCCAGCTGGGATTAAGTACAATAGAGAGCGGCGCACTAACAGCTAATGCTGCCGGTTATTATGCACTTTTAGTAGGCACTGCCCTGGGGTATAAAGCTTCCCCGGCACTGGGTACGTACATGGCTGTAACGGCTTTGACTGCATTCTCAGCAAGGGCTGGTAACAGTGGAATAAATTACTGGATAGATGTGAACAATTTATATAATAATCCTCCAGCATTTTATCAGAAATACGCAGGTAAAATAGCAAAAGAATGGAGAGGAATGATAAATGAGCGCCTGTACCAAGGTTTGCCTATACACTAATGGTGTGGGTGGAACAAAGTGAAATGAAATAGCTTCATGTTTCTGGCAAACCGGTTCTTTATTTCAAAGGGTTGGCCGGTAAACGTTTGATTTCTTAAATCCTCCCCCTAATAAGTGCCGATGGCTCTCTGTGTATAAAACTCAGACAGCCATCGGTATTTTTAATGCATGTATATCATCCTGTTTATCTAGGGTTAAGGATTTTTGTGAATAATATAGCCATTTGCCTTTATAAACTCGGTTGGAGAGACATTGGTATATCTTTTGAACACATTGCAGAAGTGCTTGTATTCATTGAAGCCTATCATATCAGAGACTTCATATACACGGTATTTGCCTGTATTCAGCAGCTCTATTGATTTTTGGACACGATACTTGTTTAGCATATCCAGAAATGTCATGGATGTCGTCTCTTTAAACTTCCTGCTCAAAAAACTCAAACTTACACCTAGGTCGGAGGCTATTAGATCAAGACTGATTTTTCGGTTGTAATGCTGCTTGACCTGTTTTAAGACTTCACCTACATAGTAATTTGTATCACTGCCGGGGAACACGTATATATCTAGGTCAATCAGATTTGTTTCTTCCTCTGTTTTTGTTCGTGCAACCACATTATCAAATACTTTTCTTTGCGAAATATCCTTTTTTATCTTTTCGACCAGATTTGCAAGTTTTTCTTCATCAACAGGCTTTAGCAGATATTCGTATACCTTTAAAGAGACTGCCTGTTTTGCATATTCAAACTCGGAATAGCCTGTAAGTATTATGCTGTGGAACCTATGAACATTAAGAGCCTCCTCAAGCATATGTATCCCGTCCTTTACCGGCATTCTTATATCTGTAATTACCAGGTCGGGCTTGAGCTCTTTAATTAGCTTGAGTCCCTCCACACCGTTGCAGGCCTCACCGACAATAGTACAATCCATGGACATCCAGTCGATAGTGTGGACAAGACCTTTCCTTATAATATCCTCATCCTCAACTATCAATACTCTCAGCATCTTTTCCATCACTCCTCATTAGGATGAATTAGCTTTACAAATGCCATTCTATTTTAAACCCTATCCCATAATTTTTCAGGATATAATCCATCTTTTTTAAATTTTGCGATAGCTTTCACGACTCTTTCTTTATCTTCCTTGTATGTTACACCGTACCATTTATCCTGCG
>CAZPIS010000235.1:0-3029 GCA_964586745.1 uncultured Ruminiclostridium sp. | reverse complement strand
GAGATAAAGGGAAAGCTTAAGCAGCTTACCAGAAAGAAGCTGGAGTCGGCACAGGCAAGAGGACGTATGCAAAGACCTATAAAGACAATGGTTGTCGGTATTCCTAATGTGGGCAAATCTGCCTTTATAAATAAAATTGCAGGAAAAGCAAGTGCCGAAACAGGAGACAGGCCCGGTGTAACTAGGTCACAGCAGTGGGTAAGGATTAATCCCGAGATAATGTTACTGGATACTCCCGGAATTTTGTGGCCAAAATTTGAGGATCAGTTGACAGGACTAAACCTTGCTTTTACGGGAGCCATTAAGGATGAAATAATGGATACCACAGAGCTTGCGGCAAAACTTCTGGAAAAGCTGTCAGTTATTTATCCCGAGAAAATTAAAGAGCGCTATAGACTGGGGGATATAGAAGGGAAAAAAGGTGTTGATCTTTTGGAGGAAGCCGGAAGAAGGCGTGGGTGCTTAGTTTCCGGAGGAGAAGTAGATTTAAATCGTATTTCCGTTATAGTACTTGATGAGTTTAGGGGCGGAAAAATAGGAAAGATTACCTTAGAGATTTCTCCCGAGGAGGCAAAACAATGAAAAAGCCGACACTTAAAAGTCTAAAAGAGAAAGCTGATGCCATGGAGGTCGTTGATGCTTTCAATTGGCTGATTTCATTATCAGAAGAATATGGAGATTCTGTTAAGAAACTTGCCGATAAATATTATAAGCGGATTGAATTAATCAAAAAGGAAGAAAACCGGCTTCTGGCAATGTCATTAATGGAGTTTGAAGCCTATGAAAAAGGATATTCGTTCATTGGAGGAATTGATGAAGCAGGCAGAGGACCTTTAGCGGGGCCGGTTGTTGCGGCATGTGTCATACTACCACCCGGTATTTTACTACATAAACTAAATGATTCCAAAAAGCTGTCGGCAGAAGTGAGGAACGAATTATATGCCAGGATAAAGGCTGAGGCTGTATCTTATGGAATCGGTATTGTTGAAAACAGTATTATTGATGATATAAACATTTATGAAGCAACCAAAAAAGCCATGGGGCTGGCAGTTAGCTGTATGAAAAGACAGCCTGATTTTCTAATTATTGACGCAGTCAGGCTGAAAATAGATTTACCGCAGAGGGCTGTTCCGAAAGCCGATCAGAACTCGGTTTCGGTTGCGGCTGCCTCTATTTTGGCTAAGGTTACCAGGGACAGAATAATGGAAAAGCTGGATGGGATTTATCCCGGATACGGATTTGCTAAGCATAAAGGTTACGGAACCGTGGAACATATTGCGGCTATAAGAGAAAAAGGACTTTGCCCGATTCACAGAATAAGCTTCACAAAAAATTTTGTGTAGAATAAAGTCAGGTGTTTTTATGGATACGATGAATGTTAATCAAGCAATATCTCAGCAGATTTTTCAGGTGCTTACCAAAGCTTCTCTGGATAATTTGAACGCCGGAGATATAATTAGCGGAAGAATTCAATCCCTGGAGAATGGTCTGCTTTTAATAAAGCTGTTGGACGGAGCTTTATTTACAGCTAAGACACCCGATGGCTTTGCGGCGAAAGTTGGAGAACCTATTACTTTAGAAATAGGTGACCGACAAAATAATCAACTGACTGCGAAAATAATTAACCAGAGGCCGATAAATAACGGTAAAGCAGGCGAAGAAACGGTACTGATTGATACAATTAAATCCAATCTTGGTTCGCTTGGTGTTGAAAACTCTCAGAGTCTTATTTCAGGTGTACTTGATTTAATAAAAGCAGAACCCGGAATACCTACGGAGAAAGCTTCCTTCATAATTGCAAACGGCTTTAAACAGGACCCGGAAATGATAGAAATATTCCAAAAGATTTCAGAACACGAATTTAGTCTCCACAAAAACCTTGAAAGTCTTGAAGAAGGCCTTTCTGATTCACTCTTTAAGACTGATGCCGATACCTCTTTAAGGCTTTTAAAACCCTTATTGGTTTCACAGGAAGCTGATGAATTATCCGGTATATTGGATAAGCTCTTTTCTGAAGCTTCACCAAAGCTTGTGCATACTATTAGCCAAAATGTCCGGGAGCTACTTACAAAAGTACTGATAAATGAGTTTAGCGATACGGAAAGTTTACAAAAAGCCGATACTATGAGCAAGGAAGCGGTAGAATCGCTTATGAAAAATGCTCTTTCGATTGTTGAAAATGAAAGCTCAAAAGTGGAAACCGCAAAAAGCGAATCAATATTAACACCTCAAAACACAGAGGGTTTATTAAAAACAATAAATAAGGCTATTGAGAGTATTCATACAAAGACTGAGGCTTTTATGGAGGGTAATAATAATCCGGACTTTCAAAAACAAATCAAGGCTGTGTTAGAAAAATTATTTGATAAGGCTTCAATAAAGGTTGAAAACAATATAACCGAGAAATTAGACATTAAGGAAAAAAACGCGGCATTAAAGGAGATAATGGACTTTTCACAAAAGGTCTTAAATAATTTGGATGACAGTGCAAAGGCATCAAATATGCCGGCATTCAAAGAAATTAACAATGCTTTTAAATTCTTCAGTCAGGTTAATACCTATGATTCCATACTACAGCTTCCCATTATGATTAACCGTGAAAATACTACGGGTGAGCTTTATGTTATGAAGCGCAAAAAAGGCAGGAAGAATATTGACACCGAGAATTTTACGCTGTTTTTATCACTTACCACCAATAGCCTTGGTATAGTTGAATCTTTTTTAAATGCAAGCCGTAAGTGTATTACTATTAGTTTCAGAGTTGAAGACGAAAACTTGGTGAAGCTTGTTAAGGAAAATTACAGAGTTTTATATGATGGTCTCTTAGAAAAGGGCTTTAAGCTTGTTGAAATGAAATGCAGGGTTTTGGAAAAGGAAAGAGTAAATCCTGTAAATGCCGTTGAGAAAGCACAGGAATTACTTGGCACTCAAAATAAAGTGGACTTAAAGCTATAGCACAAGATGTATCCAGCCTCTCTTGACGCGGGGTACCATTAGGTTTATCGGTATGTAGAATAAGAATAAAAATG
>CAZPIS010000234.1:0-3031 GCA_964586745.1 uncultured Ruminiclostridium sp. | reverse complement strand
TTGACATCAAGGAGGCAAAAAAAGGCGCGGAAACCCTTGCTTCGGTTATGGTTAAGGAACTTATTAAGGGGCCAAAGGCGGAAGGCCTATCTCCGCTTATTGCAGAAGGAACTACTTTACGAGCTCCTGTTACTATTGCCGAAAGAGTTGCTACTGTAGATTTTACAAAAGAATTTATAGATAATCACCCGGGCGGAAAGGTCCTAGCCGAGCTTACAGTTTACTCAATTGTCAACTCATTAACTGAAATGAAAGAGATTGAGAGGGTTAAAATTACAATTAACGGTAAGAAAACAAAGAATTTTAAAGATAATGTAACCTTAAGCAGTGATTTTCCCAGAAATGATGCTATCGTTAATAAAGAGGTAGGGCTTGCACTTACTGAAGATAGCGGGTTAACGCCGGTAAATAAAATTGATGATGAGGTGATACTCGATATTTCAGAAGAGGGAGAAGAACCGCTTGAATAATATAAGCGTGTAAAGTATAATTTATTGGAAGAAGCAGACTGTAAAACAAAACCTTATTAGGGGAGCATCAATGCTCCCCTTGTAACCGTTTAGGAGGTTGTTCGGTTGAATAAAAAAAAGGTTACCGTTCTTTTTGGAGGCCAGTCTTCAGAGCACGAGGTTTCCAGAATATCTGCCCAGTGCGTGCTTGAGAACATAGATAGAAATCGTTTTGAGATTACTACCATAGGGATAACTAAGAATGGAGAATGGTTGAAGTATGAGGGCGATATAAGCTTAATTGGAACAGGCCATTGGGAGGAAGCAGCACGAAGCACACACCAAAGAAAAATTGAATCAGGCGTGTTAGGCAAGGGTATTCTTAAGGCTAATACATGTAAGGAACTTATTAGCTTTAGAGATGAAAATAGTGATGATTTCGCTGTCGATGTTGTGTTTCCGGTTCTTCACGGCCCCAATGGTGAGGATGGTTCGGTACAGGGGTTGCTTCAACTGGCGGATGTTCCTTATGTCGGATGTAATATATTATCCTCTGCTACCGGCATGGATAAGGAGTTTTCTAAATTGGTTTTTAATAATGCAGGAATTTCTCAGGCCGATTATATTAAAGTAATGAGATCAGAAATTGAAGACCAAATGGACGATATTGTGGGCAGTGTTAATGAAAAGCTTGGTTGGCCATGCTTTGTAAAGCCTGCTAATGCCGGCTCATCAGTAGGTGTAAGCAAGGTTAAAAAGCCGGAAGACCTGATAGAAGCTCTTAGATTTGCTGCCCGATATGATTCGAAAATATTAATTGAAGAGTTTATTAAGGGCCGAGAAGTGGAATGCGCAGTTTTAGGTAATGATAACCCCATAGCATCAACGGTTGGAGAAATCCTTCCCAGTAACGAGTTTTACGACTATAATGCAAAATATATAGACGGTAAATCAGGTACAATAATTCCCGCAGATATCGACCAAAAGATAATTGAACAAGTAAGAGATTATGCGGTAAGGGCCTTTAAAGCATTAGGAGGCTCCGGACTTTCCCGGGTGGATTTCTTTGTGGAAGAGTCCGGAAGAGTTGTATTAAATGAAATCAATACTATGCCGGGCTTTACTAATATAAGCATGTATACAAAGCTCTGGGAGGCCAGCGGTATCTCTTATTCGGAGCTTATAACAAAACTTATAGAATTAGCATTCGAAAGCTACCAACAAAGGTCTCGCTCATACGAAAGGAAGTAAACGTGGAAAAACAAGTTTTAATTACGGTAAACAGTGTTATTGACGATCCTTCGGGAGAAACCGATAAAATGAGTTTTATCACAGAAGGCATTCTCTCCAGGGAAGATAATGATTTTATTGTAAGTTATGAAGAAAGTGAAATAACAGGTCTTGACGGTACCACCACAATACTCAGGGTTAATAAGGAATCTGTAACTTTAACGCGACATGGAAATGTTGATTCTATGATGTTTTTTGAAGTGGGTAAAACTCATCTTTCAGACTATGACACTAAATATGGCAGTGTCATGCTGGGTATTACTGCGAAGAATGTCGACGTTAATTTCAGTGAAAAAGGTGGGGACATTAAAGTTGATTATATATTGGAATATAATCGTGCCTACGGCGGAAGAAACAG
Source organism: uncultured Ruminiclostridium sp. (assembly GCA_964586745.1). Lineage (GTDB taxonomy): Bacteria > Bacillota > Clostridia > DSM-8532 > DSM-8532 > DTU059. Next base: position 934 of record CAZPIS010000234.1, on the reverse strand, counting down.
CCTTTATGTGAATGTAAGCGAGCGGAATAATTAATTGCAAAAGACAATAGAATGGGGTTAAAAAAATGAACAATATCTTTGAAAAAATACGTGAGCAGCTTATTAAGAATATAAAAGAAGCCTTTATAGCATGCGAGAAAAAAGGGAGTCTGCCTAAAATCGAGGTAGAGAATATATTAATTGAGGTTCCTCGTGAGCGTGGGTTTGGTGACTTTTCCACAAATATAGTTATGCAGGTCTCAAAGCAGGCAAAGATGCCTCCAAGAAAAACAGCGGAGCTTTTATTAGCCGAATTTGACTTTTCCGAAACTTATATAGAGAAAGCGGAGGTTGCAGGGCCGGGATTCTTGAATTTTTATCTTAATAAGGACTGGCTATATGATTCGTTGCACATTATTCAGAGTAAACAGGATAAATATGGAGAGGTCGAGTTGGGAAAGGGGATTAAGGTAAATGTTGAATTTGTCAGTGCAAATCCCACCGGCCCGCTTCATATGGGCAATGCCCGCGGTGGAGCTCTGGGGGATTGTCTGGCGAGTGTGTTGAAAAAAGCTGGGTATGATGTTACGAAGGAATTCTATATAAATGATGCCGGCAATCAGATTGATAAATTCGGTATTTCTTTGGAAGCCCGTTATCTGCAAATTATTCTCGGCAAAGAAAAAGTGGATTTCCCCGAGGATGGTTATCAGGGTGAGGATATTACAGATCATGCCAAAGCTTATTTTGAGAAAAACGGAGATATCCTCATGGAAAAATCGCCCGAGGAAAGACGCAGGATATTGGTGGATTACGCTCTTCCGCTCAATATTAAGAAAATACGCGAAATTCTCGAGACATACGGCGTTACTTATGATGTGTGGTTTTCAGAAAGATCGCTGCATGAAAGCGGCTCAGTTAAAAAAGCCATTGACTTCCTCACCGAGAATGGCTA
>CAZPIS010000233.1:0-3033 GCA_964586745.1 uncultured Ruminiclostridium sp. | reverse complement strand
CGGTTCCATAGCGTGTTTTAATATCTTAAAACTAGTTCGCATAATTCTTAATATGTTCATCAGCGAGACATCATATCTCCGCTCTAATTTTTAATCTATCCTATTATTCACTGAGATCTCCCCGCTCCTTAAGGTCCGACACAATTTTGTCGAACAGTTCCTTGTCTATCTTGAATTTTGCCCTATAAACCAAATATCCCGCCGCAATAAAGAAAAGTGGTAGTATGAGCATTGCCAGCTTCATAATAAAGAGGCCTGTTCCGGTGACATCATCAGGCGTCCGGGCAGCGTTAATGCCTGAAATAATAAGGGTTACCCCCACTATTCCGCTTGCTATCGCTCCTCCTATCTTATTAATAAAGGGTTGAACCGAAAAAGTAATGCTTTCATTTCGGCGCCCCAGCTTCCACTGACCATATTCAACGGTATCGGCCAGAAACATCAGCATAAGAACCTGAATAAATGCCTGCCCGATAAAAAGCAAAACACCTGCTATACCTATAAAAATCATATTCATAGGGGATAAGAAAAAGAGTATGTAACCAATTACGACAAGGATTGTAGAAAAAGCGTAGAGCTGTCTTCTGCTGTACTTTTTTGTTAATGCAGGGAATACCGACAATGCCAAAAGCTGAGAAACACCCAATATGCCGGCAAAAACCATATACATTCCCTCATCTTTAAAGGCATATTTAAAGAAATAAATCCCAAAGCTTGTGGTGGTTACGTATCCTATCATAAACAAAGCCATTGAAACAGCCGTGAATAAAAGCTGATCATTTTTAAAGAGCACTCCGAACATTTCTTTCAATGATGTGGTGTCGGTCTTTGTACTTATACTTCGGTCCTCCCTGACACCAAAAAGGGTAAAGCACAAAAATAATAACGAAATTATTACTATTCCGGAAGCTACAGTAAACCAAGCATTGGTGTCATCCCCCATGGCTCCTGTAACGGCAGGAATTCCGATAACACCTATATACATTCCCACATTAGCGCAGATTCTGGCAAATGAGCCCGTCTTTTCCCTTTCATTTTGATCTATCGAAAGAGACGGCAACATAGACCAATAGGCTATATCATTCGCGCCATAGGTTAAGTCCCAGGTAAGATATATGATAATAAAGGAAATAACATATCCTGTCCCTCTTAACCCCAAATCGGTAAATAAAAGTACTGTCAGAATACCTCCCACCACACCGCCTATGGCAATCCACGGTTTGAATTTACCGTAACTAGAGCGGGTATTATCAACCAAGACACCCATTATAGGATCGTTTACCGCATCAAATATCCGCAAAAAAGTAAGCGCGCCCGTCATATACCACATAGTTATATCAGGAAGGTTTAAAACATCTGTAAGATAATACATAAAGTACATGCTGACCAGATTATACAGCATGTCTCTTCCCACCGTGCCAAGACCAAAGAAATACCTGTTTCGTTTAGTGTTTTTCAATACTCCGCCTCCTTAATCATCAATTTTTTCAGTGATGTATATATAGGAACCAAAATCACCGAGAATACGGACATTTTTATTGTAACCCGTACCCATGAACTGACTGTTAAGCGGTATACCGGACTCTAAGGCATTGGAAGAGCATTTAAAGGATTCCTCGCTATCGGCAAGGCTGAAATGAAGATTTGCCATACGCATCATAAACCCATCGGGCTTAATCTCCACAGGCATAATATGCTTAATAAGCTCTCCGAAACGGCCAATAAATAAACGTTGAGGCCGGGTTTTCACATAATATCTGCCCTTGTTTAAGCCTTTTACTATAAGCTTGTCATCACCTTCGGCTACAGTTGCCTGTGTTTGAAAAAAACCTGTCAAAGCGGTTTTTTTATGCTCATCCATACTTTGCCATACAACCTTATTATTCTTATTCGTCGTAATCCTTGAAAAAGTGCCGAATTGGTATAGCTTACGATACTTTTTGTAAAAATCGACTTGATTTGCAATATCTTTTTTCTCCTCCGGTGACAGGTTTCTTAAATCCAACTCATAACCCAGACAACCAAAACCTGACACATTAAACCGAGTTGATAATGGAGTATTCCTCAGAGTTTGCTGATGCGGAGCTTGGGATACATGAGAACCTAAAGTAGACATAGGGTAAAAATAAGATAAACCCGTTTGTATTTTTAGTCTCTCAATGGGATCATTATTATCAGAGGCCCAGATTTGCGGGCTAAAGCACAGCATCCCCAAATCAAAGCGGTTTCCTCCGCTGGCACAGCTTTCCAAAAGGATTTGTGGCCTCTTGGCAAAAATTCGGGACAATATTTCATATAAGCCAAGAATATATCTGTGATAGAATTCCCCTTGATTCTTAATAAAAGATGAATATGCCTCGGCAATGTTTCTGTTCATATCCCACTTGACATAGCCTATATCCGATTCATCGAGTATACGGCTGACATTCTCAACTATATAATCCCGAACCTCTTTATTACATAAGTCCAATACAAGCTGATTTCTTCCAAAAACAGGCTTTCTGGTGGGGTGTTTTACCGCATATTCCGGGTGGGTGCGATATAAATCGCTGTCGGGATTTACCATCTCAGGCTCAAACCATAAGCCAAATTCCAGCCCCATTGAGCGTATTTTTTCAACAAAGCTCTTCATACCATGTGGGAGTTTTTTGGTATTGACATTAAAATCTCCCAGACCTGCTTTATCATTATTTCTATCACCAAACCAGCCATCATCTAATACAAAAAGCTCCGCTCCGAGTTCCTTTGCACTTTTAGCAAGCTTAAAGAGTTTACCCTCGTCAAAATTAAAAAAGGTAGCCTCCCAATTATTAAACAGTATAGGTCTTTCACGGTTTTTCCATTGCCCTCTCACAATATGCTTATTTATAAAAAAGTGCATATTATGGCTCATGCCGTTAAACCCTTTATTGCTGAATGTTATAACGGCTTCGGGAGTTTCAAAGCTCTCACTTTGGTTTAACTCCCATTCAAATAGATGAGGATTAATTCCCGTCGAAACTCTTATTATATCGCGTCCGTTTTTTTCCACGC
>CAZPIS010000232.1:0-3054 GCA_964586745.1 uncultured Ruminiclostridium sp. | reverse complement strand
TCACTGCCATCATAGAGCATTGCTGCCCAATTATTATCATTAGCTGAAATGGAAGATCGTAGAGTAATAGCGACTTTTTTAAAAGCAAATCGGTCCATCAACTTTTTGGCAACGCTTTTGTATCCATCGTGAGATAGTTTGCCGCCGGTAATACTACTGCCATCGGCCCAAATACCGAAAAAATCACCGGCATCCTCTTCATTTGCTATGCATATATCAACATATTCCATGAGCTGTTCCATAACCTGACCGGCTTTTTCTCGGCTCCATAGATTTTTGCGATAATTCAAGTCGCAGCTGATTGTTAGACCTAATTTTTTTGCAGCCTTGCAGGCATCAAGGCATATGGCAGCAAGATTATCGCCTAAAGCAGGTGTAATTCCGGTAAAATGAAACCATTCTGCTCCTTCAAAAATACTATCCCAATCAAAATCTGATTGGGAGGCCATAGCGATTGAGGAAAATGCTCTGTCATAGATTACTTTTGAAGCACGCTGGGAAGCACCTTTTTCATAATAATAGATACCTGTCCTGTCTCCACCTCTGACAATATTAGTCGTGTTTACGCCATACCTGCGTAAAGAATTGACCGCAGCCTGACCTATATCATTATTCGGAAGTTTGGTAACGTATTTTACTTCCATACCATAATTAGCAAGAGAAATAGCTACATTCGCCTCTCCACCCCCGAATAGGGCTTCGTATTTTTCAGCCTGTAAAAACCTTAAATAGCCTTCAGGGGCCAGCCTTAACATTATTTCACCAAATGTTACTATCTTACTCATGTTTATACCTATCCTTTTTGAATTAAGTGAACTGCAAAGCCTCCGACTTCCTGCTCAAAGAAGACAGCGCCGGTAAAATTTCCGTTTATATCTGTTTTTACACCATTCATATCAAATTTAAATCCGAGAGATTGCATATATTTGACGCTTCGGGTCAAGTAATTTGTACCGATAGCGATATGACCAAGCCTTCCTCTGCCACAAGATTTTAAGACTTCAAGACCTTTGCCGGCAAAAATAGAGCTGTTGCACTCTTTGTATTCAAATCCGAACATCTGACAGAACATTTTTGCCGTTTCGATTGCCTGCTCGGGGTTCTCAGTGTTAATGCCTATATGTACCGGTTCAAAGTCTAACATTGCATGAATCGCGTTTTGTGTAAGCTGTTTGATTTTATCAAATTCATTGTTCTTTATGAGTGATTCGTCTACCATCCAACTGCCTCCGCAGGCAAGTACATTGGGTAGAGATAGATATTCATTCAGATTTTTCTCGTTTATTCCTCCGGTTGGGATAAATTTCATCATGCTATAAGGGGAAGAGATTGCTTTGATGTACTTGACTCCGCCTGCTGCTTCTGCGGGAAAAAATTTGACGACTTCAAGTCCAAAATCCATTGCTGTTTCTATATCCGAAGGATTTGAACAGCCGGGAATGATAGGGATTTGACGATTAATGCAGTGTCTTACAACTTGAGGATTAAGACCGGGGCTCACTATGAACTTAGCACCAGCTTCTATGGCTTTATCCGCTTGTTCAATGTTTAAAACCGTTCCGGCACCTACAAGCATATCGGGAATGGAATCAGTTATAAGTTTAATAGCTCTCTCAGCGTTTGCTGTTCTGAATGTGATTTCGGCACAAGAGAGGCCACCGGCTCGCAAAGCATTTGCAAGAGGAACAGCTTTGTCTACAGCCTCAATTTTAATGACCGGGATAATTCCCACTTGAGATAATCGTTCAAATGTTTGTTTCATAAGCTACCTCACATTTATATAGTTTCACAATATGAAATGTTATTTTAAATGATGAAACGATGTCTTTATTATAAAATTTATTAGTTATTTTGTCAACGATATAGTAATTCTATCTAAACTAACAGATAATGTTTAAAATAGTGCTTCTCAATTGTAGAATCAGATCTTTGCATTTTTTTGAATGACCGCTTCATAACTATTTAGTGATTCTTTACCGATTAAAACTTGATTGAAATCTAAAATCTTAGCTGATAGAATTAGATTTATTATAAATAATAGGAGATTAAGAATGGATAAGTCGGGAGTCCAGTCTGTAGAACGAACTTTTGCAATTATTGAAGCCCTTTCAAAAACAGAAAAGGGAGCCATGTTAGGCGAGCTGTCATCGGCTACAGATTTGAATAAAAGCACGGTGCACAGATTGTTAAATTCATTAATCTTGATGGGTTATGTTTCAAAGACGTCTGAGAATAGCAGATATTTCTTAACGATGAAAATGTTCGAGGTTGGCAGCAGAATTATTCGAGAAACTAATCATCTTGAAAATTCAAAGCCTTATTTAATAAAACTGAGCAGCGAAACAGGTGAAGCTGTTCACATGGTTGTACAGGATGGCAAGGATATTGTTTATATTTTTAAAGTGGACTCGGGAAATAATTCTGTTCGTATGTCTTCTCGAGTGGGGATGAGGAGCCCTATGTATTGTACTGCTGTTGGAAAGGCAATATTAGCACATCTTTCGGATGATGAAGTAGATAAAATATGGAATGAAAGCAAAGTTGTCAGCCGTACAAAAAACACGATTACCGCTCTAGACGAACTAAAAAGACAGCTCGAAATGATTCGCGAGAATGGTTACGCTGTTGATGATGAGGAAAATGAATCGGGAGTAATGTGTGTGGGTGCAAGTATAATTGATTATGCCGATAAAGTGGTTGGAGCATTTAGTGTATCAGTACCTATGATTCGTATGGATACGAATAGGTTAAAATCCATTTCAGCACTTGTTTTAAAAACAAGATCCGAGATTTGTTCCTTACCGGATTCTCTTAATTTTATGGCGCCCTAGTTCGGTGGAAAAGAAGAATCGGTGTTGTAATTATTTTTACAGCCTCATTCCAACTCTCCGGAGAATTTTTTTATATTATCATATATTAATATGCCAGACAATAAATATGATTTTTCACCACTCAACATATGCTCTGCAGTTAAACAGAATTAAGGAAATAATTACAAGTTATTTATTTATGAGGAACAATCCAAACATACAAATCACTATTCCTGCAATTTTT
>CAZPIS010000231.1:0-3092 GCA_964586745.1 uncultured Ruminiclostridium sp. | reverse complement strand
AATTCGGGTATCGGGCTCCGGAGTGATGCCTATAATTGAATTCCTGCCTGTTTACACCAAACACAGGCTCTCTTAAAAGGAAAATAAAAACTATAGAGGCTCCTTCATTGCTTTTAAATAATTATTATTCTTATCATACAGTTTCAATTCTCTTATGTCAATTAAAAATTAGGTATTCTTTTCTTTAACCCTCTTAATAACCTTTAGGCGCGAGAACTCTTCTCTTTCCTTTTCCTCCAATACATTTATTATGGTCGAGGTAATATTTTCGTACTTTGGAATCATTATATTCTTGAGTGCATTGGTACGCTTCATGGTTCGCCTGATATTCGTGGCCAACCTGTATACAGAGTTTTCAATCTCTGCTAATTGGGCTGATAGAATCTTAACTCTTTCAAACTTTATCCTTGCTATATCAAGAGTTCCGTTAGTCATCCGAAATCCATAGCGTGGCTGTATCTCTTTCTCGTCTATTGAAACAATAGGTATTTCAACTCCCATTACACTCTGATCTCGTATTTGAATGCTATTTTCCTCCGGTATGGCAAATCCTATTTGCTGAATTACTGAAATACCCAGGCTGATATTTGCCTGCTGAAGAGCGTCGTATGCTCCGCTGAAAACAACAAGAATTTCATCATTCACCTTTCTTGCCTTATCAACCAAATTCATCATTTCCCGAACCAGAATATTACGCTTTTTATCCAATAATTCAAAGCCTTGGCGAGACAAAGCCAGAGAATTTTTAGCAATTATCAGGTTCCCTTTTGTGGGAAATAGAGTCATATCCATACTTTAAAAATCACCTTCCCATGATTCGGAAATATTATAATACTTATCTAAAGTTTCCGGTGAAAGACGGTCCAGTTCTTCTTTCGGTAACAATCTTAATAGTCTCCAGCCAAGATCAAGCGTATCTTCTATACTCCTGTTCTCTTGGAAATCCTGTGCTATGAAATTTTTCTCAAATTCTCGCCCAAAATTCATATACAGTTTGTCTATCTCGCTTAGTTCTTCCTCTCCTATAACCGATGCCAATGCCCGCACCTCCTGCACCTTTGCATAGGATGCAAAAAGCTGATTGGCTACCTGAGGATGGTCTTCTCTTGTGTAACCTTCACCGATACCGTCCTTCATAAGACGCGAAAGCGAAGGTAGAATGCTGATTGGAGGATAAACTCCCTTTTGTGTTAGATTCTTATCCAAAACTATCTGACCTTCTGTTATATATCCTGTCAAATCAGGAACGGGATGAGTTATATCATCATTGGGCATTGTAAGAATTGGGATTTGAGTAATTGAACCCTTGCATCCCTTAACCATGCCGGCACGCTCATATATTGAAGCTAAATCGCTATATAAATACCCCGGATAACCTTTCCTGGAAGGGATTTCACCCTTTGAAGAGGAAATCTCGCGTAGAGCCTCGGCATAGGACGTCATATCGGTTAAAATGACAAGTACATGCATGCCTTTTTCATATGCCAGATATTCAGCTGCTGTCAAGGCGCATCTCGGAGTTACTATCCTTTCCACAACCGGATCATTAGCCAGGTTCAAAAACATGACAACTCTATCTAAAACTCCGCTTTTTTGAAAACTTTGCCTGAAATACTCGGCAACATCGTGCTTAACACCCATTGCAGCAAATACAACCGCAAAGTTTTCTTCCTCAGTGTCCCCTATTTTTGCCTGCCGTACAATCTGAACCGCCAGTTGATTATGAGGAAGGCCACTCCCGGAAAACACCGGCAGCTTTTGTCCGCGGATAAGTGTAGTAAGCCCGTCAATAGAGGATATTCCTGTCTGTATAAAGTTTCTGGGGTACTCTCTCATTACCGGGTTAATCGGTTCGCCGTTTACATCCCAGCTTTTTTCCGGAAAAATCTCTCCCAGCTTGTCTACGGGCCTTCCGATTCCGTCCAGCACTCTTCCTAAAAGTTCTTTTGAAAGAGGCATTTTTAAAGGCTTGCCTATTAGCCTGGAATGTGTATTTTCAAGCGAAATGCCGCGTGTGCCCTCAAATACCTGTACCACACACATTTCACCGTCTATTTTAATAATTCGGCCCAGTCGCTTGTTTTTACCGACAGTGATTTCAACCATTTCTTCATAGGAAGCATCCTTTACTCCGTCAATTACTACCAATGGCCCGGAAATCTCTTTAAGACCCATATATTCTACATTCATACTTTTTTCACCCTTCCCGAAGCCTTAAAAAGATGGCTTCACCCGTCTATAAAGGCAGGGGGATATCTTAATTTATTTAGTTATAATCCGCTTCTATTACATCAAGAGTTTTTCCCAGTTTCTTGTTCAACTCGTGAAAACCACTTAAATCTTCATTAGATATATTATACTTAACACGTATGAGCTCCTCGAATACCCCCGATTTGCGTAAAACAGATACCGGTATTCCAGTGGAAACAAGCTTGGTAGCCTTCTCATAAAGCCGTAAAATCGAGTCCATCATAAGATATTGCTTTTGAATCGGAACATAGGTATCCTGTTCATGATAAGCGTTTTGCTGTAAAAAGCCCTGCCTAATAACCTTGGCTGTTTCCAACACGAGTTTCTGCTCATCGGGCAGGATATCACTGCCTATAAGCTTGACTATATCCAAAAGCTTGCCTTCCTCCTGGAGAATTCGACTTATTTGGGTTTTCTTATTCATGAATTCCGGATGAGCATTTTCGTTATACCACGCCGTAAGTTCATCGCTATATTCACTGTAGCTGTTTGTCCAGTTTATGGCCGGATAATGCCTCGTATAGGCCAAAGCTTTGTCAAGAGCCCAAAAACATCTAATAAATCGTTTTGTATTCTGGGTAACCGGCTCGGAGAAATCTCCCCCTTGGGGTGAAACCGCACCTATTATTGAAACAGATCCTTGGGTCCCGTTAAAATTATCAACACGTCCAGCTCTCTCGTAAAATTCGGATAGTCTTGATGGCAGATACGCCGGAAAGCCCTCTTCTGCCGGCATTTCCTCGAGCCTGCCTGATATCTCTCTTAGAGCTTCGGCCCAGCGAGAAGTAGAGTCAGCCATAATTGCGACATCATATCCCATATCACGGTAATATTCGGCAAGA
>CAZPIS010000230.1:0-3105 GCA_964586745.1 uncultured Ruminiclostridium sp. | reverse complement strand
AGCACTAAACAAATCACAAATATCGAAAGCCTACCGCTTAAGTTCAGAAGAAATTATTGAGGACGCTCTTAAAGGAAGGCCTACAGAGAGTTTGGAGGGACTTCCAAAAATGCTTCTTGCAACCATTGGTAAAGAAATAAAAGTAAACATTGCTCTGGTTTTGCAGTTGTTCGCCATAATGTTGCTGGGAGCTATTATAAGAGCATTACAGCCCTTAGAAAATGGAATTGCCAATGAAGCGGCCAAGTTGGGTGTTAATGGCATAATGGTCATCATTGCGTCTGTGAGCTTTGGAAGCGTGGTGGACATTGCAAAATCAACCATTGAAACCATGCAGTACATAGCTTCCCTGGCTATGCCGGCTCTTATTGCTCTTATGGCGGCTTCGGGGAGAATTATTTCTGTTAAAGCCATACAGCCATTGATGCTTGTGGGAGTAAATATGGCCTGCCAGATTTTTAAGACTGTTCTTTTGCCATTAACAGTCATGTCGGGAATTTTGTTTTTAGTGGACAGCATATCTGAACGGTTTAAGTTAAGCACGTTGGCAAAACTCATTAAAAGCTGTGCAGTTTGGGCTACCGGTACCATCACGTTAGTATTTTCAATCTTAATAACAATACAAAAGATAGCCGGTTCATCAATAGATGCGGCAACTATAAAAACGACCAGATTTGCAATCGGTACCTTTATCCCTGTTGCAGGCAAATATATGACAGATGCGGCAGAGACAATTTTAATTTGCACGTCAGCAGTAAGTAATATTGCCGGAATATTAACTGTCATAGGTCTGGGATTGGTTTTCGCAGTACCGTTTATCAAAGTATTTATTATTATGATGGCCTTTCGCATGGTCGCAGCTTTGGGGGCACCTATATGTGATGAAAGTGTTTGCGATGCTTTGATGGATTCGGCCGGCTGTATTTCAATCTTGCTTGGAATTATGGGCGCGTCATTATTTGTGATTGTACTGTTGACGGGAACCTTAATGAATTCGGCCGGAGCAATGGCATAGGGGGATTAAAATGGATGTTTTCAGATCTTGGACCATTACTCTTTTATCGATAACGCTTATTAGCTCGATAATAGAGAAATTTGCTCCACGTGGTAATCTTAATAAATATGTGAAGCTAATTTGCGGCTTGGTTATAACTATAGTGATTGTCACACCGGTTTTAAATCTAATAAAGGGGGATTTTAAAATAGACAGCATGGCATGGAATCAGTACATAAAAATGTCAGAAAACGAGCTGAAAAACAGAGCAGAAAAGCTTCAAGATAAGGATTCAAGCCAAATGCTTGAGCTATATAAAATATCATTAACAAACGATATTAAAGCACGCTTCAAAGGGCACAGGGAGTTTATTGTGACCAATGTGGATGCAGTAATGTTTGAAGATGCTGAGGATGAAAAGTTTGGCTTATTGAGAAAACTATATCTCAGGCTGGAGCCGTCAGGAGATAATAATATAAACACTATAAGTACCGAAACGGTAACTTATATAAAAAATCAGCTTATAGCTGCCTTTGCGATTAAAAAGGATCAGATAATTATTGATCTAAACGCGTTTAGTGGAGGATAGGATTATGTTTAAAAGGATAACAGGTTTCTTTGTAAAGAAAAAAGGAAATGCAGAAAACAGGAAGGTATCTGCTATAGAAAACTTAATTGTGATAGTTATTATTGGAGTTATCATTATTCTGGCAGGCAGTTATTTAGCTAATTCAAATGATACTGAGGATACCATGAATGAAGCCGGCATCCTGCCAAACACGGACAAACAAATAACGCAATTCGGCACTTTCATAGAGGGGCAGGATGTAGTTGCAGATATAGAACAGAGATTGTCAGAGCTTTTATCAAAGGTGGAAGGAGCAGGGCAAGTCAGTGTTATGGTATATGCGGATACAGGAAGCGAGCAGGTGCCGGCATATAATGATGAGCAGGATACCAGAAATGATGAACGAGCAGACGGAAAGTCATCGGAAATCAGTGAGACACGCCAACTGGCCTTATCAGGAACAGATGAGCCCGTTATTCTTAAAGTAATTATTCCTCAGATTAAGGGCGTTGTGGTTGTGGCAGAAGGAGCGGATGACATTCTTATTAAAGCTCAGCTTAATAATGCTGTGTGTACTCTTTTAGGAATTCCCGAGCACAGAGTTCAGATATTGAAGCATAAATAGGGTAGCCATGTAAATATAATTATATATAGGAAATTGTTTTTTAACGAAAACAGAATCTCAAAGAAAGTAAGTGTTATCCTTTAAGTATTGGGGTGGAGGGAAAGGCATGAAAAGAAAACAAATTGTTGTACTTGGGCTGGTATTGGTAATAATTTCAGTGGGAATACTTCAGTATAACTATAATTCATCAGGAGAGTCAGTCAAGATAGATAAAGAAGGCCTTGCCCTCGAACAAGGCATCGATCTTGAGGATATACCGGGAGCAGCCGTATATGTGGAAAACTCTGATAAAGTTTTAATTGATGAAGTGACAGCTCAGGCTCAGCAAACAGGCGGATTTTTTGCAGAGGCGCGTATGGAAAGAGACAAGGCCAGGAGCAGACAAAAGGATGAACTGAAAGTTATGGCTCAGGCTGCAGATGGTACTATTGCCACCTCCACAGGTATGAACTCTTTGGAGGCACAGGAACAACTGCTTGCTATAATCAGGAGGGCAGAGGCTGAAAGCACTGTTGAGACTTTGGTAAAACAAAAGGGTTTTGAAGATGCATTGGCGTATATGAGCGATACAGATAACGTAGATGTTATAGTTAAAGCATCTAGCCTTACTTCCCAAGAGGTGGCTCAGATAAGTGATATTGTGGTGCGCCATGCCGACGTGGCTATGGATAGAATTACAGTAAAAAATGTAGACTAGAGAATCAAGTCGGATTTAGGATGATTGCCTTATAAAAGCATCATAATATGCAAAAAAACGTACCGTTGGTACGTTTTATCTTTATGCGTAAATTAAAACGATATTATTCTGCAGATAAAGCATTATAAGCCTTTTGAAGCTGGGATTTTTTTCTGGAGGCGGTATTCTTATGAAGAAGATTCTTAGAAACAGCCTGATCCACCTTTTTTATGGCATCCTTC
>CAZPIS010000229.1:0-3130 GCA_964586745.1 uncultured Ruminiclostridium sp. | reverse complement strand
CGCTTTAAATCGTAGCAGCCACGCCGCTTAATTGCGTTTTCATCTAACTAATTTTACACAACCTGACGATAAACAAAATTAACCGCTCTGTATGAGCAGCTCATGCTAGGTTAAATTTAACTATCAGTATTCTGAATTTTTAGAAATGCATAAGTCCACTTAAACACTTTCTGTCTCTGTCGTCACCGACATAATTTGTTGATGCTTTTACGATGGTGGTACACCGGAGGGTTTCCGCCGAAGATTTCGATAACCTCCCTCTCCTCGTCAACTAAGAATATTCTTAGCCCTGGCGCTTGCTGTACTGTCTTTTAAATAAAGCTCCTTTCCGACAGTTACTTTGCATTTCAATTCTATTATATTCTAATTGGTTTGTTATGACCATGCAAGTTTTTTTACATTTAAATAAGACAGGAATTTAAATAATTCCTGTCCTCAAGAGCAAGGCATCACAACCTTTATAGGCTATGCAAGACGTTCCTCAATAATTTTTACCAGTTCAACTGCTTTACTTGTAATATACTCTTGTTCTCTGCCTTCAATCATTACTCTAACCAAGGGCTCAGTGCCTGAAGGTCTTATTAAAACACGACCTTCCCCGTGAAAGGTCTCTTCAAGTTCGCTGCATTTTTTGGCTATAATCGGGTCCTCAAGATAACTATATTTTTTACTGTTACATACATTTGCATTTTTGAGAACCTGCGGGAATATTGTCATTATACTTGCCAGCTCGGATAGCTTCTTACCTGATTCCTTGATGATTGCTAAGAGCTGTAATGCTGTTACAAGACCATCCCCTGTAGTGTTAAAACTACGCAGGATGATATGTCCGGATTGCTCTCCGCCAATAGTAAAATCTCCTTCAAGCATTTTTTCAAGAACATAACGATCACCGACAACTGTCTTTACTAAATTAATCCCGTTTTCTTTTGCCATGACATCAAATCCGAGATTACTCATAACGGTTGCAACAACAGTATTATTCTTAAGCAAATTCTTATTCTTCAGGTGAAGACCAATGATTGCCATTACCTTATCACCATCAACCAATTCGCCATTTTCATCAACAAAAAGCACCCTGTCAGCGTCACCGTCAAATGCTAAACCAACATCACAAGCGTTACTCCGGGTGAAATTCTTAAGCATATTTAGATGGGTTGAACCACAGTCCTTATTTATATTAAGTCCATCCGGGTCATTGTTGATAACTAATAGCTCAGCACCGAGCTTACGGATAGCCGTTGGTGAGGATATGTATGATGCTCCGTTAGCACAATCCATGGCTATTTTGAGACCCTTTAGGTCCCCTTTGATAGTACCAATGGCAAATTCCACATAATCATCTATAGCTGTCACCAACTCAGAGGTTATACCTACGCCTATTCCTTGAGGACTGGGTACATTCTCGGCATTATTTAAAATGATGGCCTCTATTCTGTCTTCCATTGCATCTGATAATTTGTATCCCTCAGAATTGAAAAATTTAATTCCATTGAATTCTGCAGGATTATGTGATGCAGAAATCATAACCCCTGCGTCATACTTATATTCCCTAACCAAATGAGCTATTGCCGGAGTAGGAATAAATCCGGCAAGCACAGCCTCAGCTCCGGCTGAACAAATTCCGGCAACCATAGCCTTTTCCAGCATATCACCTGACCGACGGGTATCCTTCCCTACAAGAATTCTAGGCATATGTGAAGATTCGCATGCCAACACATAGGCTCCCGCTCTTCCCAAGCTATATGCCATTTCTCCTGTTAATTCTGTATTGGCTACGCCTCTGACACCATCAGTTCCAAATAGTCTTCCCATATATTAATCCTCCATTAGCCAGATTCATTATTTAAAGTCCCTCATCGAAGATCTTTCTTTAAACAATGAAATTGATTCAATAAATGCCCCCGCTTGTTATGAGCGGGAACAGCTAAATTTAATCAAGATTACATAAAAAGGACTCCCAATTGAGAGCCCCGATGGTGGGGAATGCCAGTTTCGAACTGGCGACTTCTACCGTGTGAAGGTAGCACTCTCCCGCTGAGTTAATCCCCCAACATCAATATGCTACGACGTTTTTTTTTGTTTGTCAAGAAATTGCTCAAGAGATGAGACCCCTGCTACGTAGCGCGCGAATAATTTCCGGATGAAATCCCTGAGCGCATACATAACATCAGCTAAAGGTTCAATATATTATATTCATAGCAATGACACCAACGCTTACCTTTTTAAGAAAGCTTCATCAATTATTTATCACATCAGATTCGCCGACTAAAACATCTTCTAAGGCCGCCCCGGGAGGAACCATAGGCCAAACCTTAAGATCCCTGTCTATTTCGCAGTTTATTACTACAGGACGATTAAGATTCAATGCTTCGATAATTATTCTTTCTGTGTCCTCTTTTTTAGTCAGATTGAAACCGTATGCTCCAAAGGCTTCTGCCAGTTTAACAAAGTCTGTTCCCCTGTCCAGGGTTGTATGAGAAAACCTTTTATCATAAAACATATTCTGCCATTGTCTTACCATGCCTAAAGCATGATTATTCATAATTACTACAATAATAGGCAAGTTATACTCAACTGCTGTGGCGAGTTCGTTTAAATTCATTCTGAAGCTGCCATCGCCGGCTATATTGAATACCCTTTTGTCAGGTTTGGCAATTTGTGCCCCCATTGAAGCTCCCAAGCCAAAGCCCATCGTACCCAATCCGCCCGAGGTAATAAGGGTGCGAGGCTTTGTAAACTTATAGTATTGTGCTGTCCAAATTTGATGCTGACCAACTTCTGTTGATAAAATAGCATCTCCCTTGGTTATCTCATAAATTTTATTCAAAATATACTGCGGAGTTAAATCCTCTGAGTATTTGTTTATCGGATATTTTTCCTTTAGATCTTTAATGAAGCTAAGCCATTCACTTCTGTCGCGGGCTTCAATAGCTTTGTTAATACGGCCGAGTACTTCTTTGACATCACCGATAATATGACATTCAGTGTTAATATTTTTATTGACTTCTGCAGCGTCAACATCGATATGTAATATCTTTGCACAGGGTGCGAAGCGTTCAAGCTTACTTATGACTCGATCGCTAAAACGGGCTCCTATGGCTACAAGAAGGTCGCATTCGGTAACTGC
>CAZPIS010000228.1:0-3134 GCA_964586745.1 uncultured Ruminiclostridium sp. | reverse complement strand
AATAAAGACTGTGACTGATGAAACCCACAGAGGTGAATAAATGCTTTTTAATTCCTTAGAGTTTCTTGTTTTTTTTCCGGTAGTTACCCTGGTTTATTTTTTGGTGCCGACACTAAGAGTTAGAAATATTCTAATGCTTATTGCCAGCTACTATTTTTACATGCAGTATAAGCCGGAGTATGGCATTTTAATGTTGTTTTCAACTTTTGTTAATTATTTTGCGGCTCTTCTTATGGTAAAGGCAAAACGCAAGGTCGGAAAACAGTTATGGCTGGCAATCAGTGCTTTAGGAACTCTGGGCGTGCTATTCTTCTTTAAGTATTTTAACTTTTTCAATACAAATGTGGCGAGCCTTTTGTCGTTTTTTAATATTTCATATCAACCTCTTAGCCTCAATATTTTGCTCCCTGTAGGAATCTCCTTTTATACATTTCAGGCTTTAAGCTATTCAATTGACGTATACCGGGGAGAGCTTCAGGCTGAACGGGATTTATGTATCATTTTTTCCTCAGCTGGTGGCCGGGCCTATAGAAAGGTCAACCAATCTCCTTCACCAGTTTAAGATTTACCATGAGTTTGATGCAAAAAGAGCTTCATCGGGGTTAAGGCTGATGGTTTGGGGATTTTTCAAAAAGATTGTAATTGCCGACAGGCTGGCTGTCATAGTAGATACTGTCTATAATAATCCTTCCGGGTATAACGGGATATATTATATTATCGCGACCGTCGCCTTTGCAATCCAGATTTATTGCGACTTTTCGGGTTATTCGGATATTGCTATAGGAAGTGCCCGAATTATGGGCTTTGGTCTTATGAAAAACTTTGAGCGCCCATATTTTTCAAAGAGTGTTACAGAATTCTGGAGACGCTGGCATATTTCTTTGTCGACCTGGTTCAGAGATTATTTGTACTTTCCTTTGGGGGGAAGCAAAAAGGGCTATATTCGCACCCTTTTTAATTTATTTATAATATTTGTGGTAAGTGGCCTTTGGCATGGCGCAAGCTGGACCTTTGTAATCTGGGGGGCATTGAACGGTGCGGCTATTGTCATTGAAAAAATATTGGGAATAGGGAAAAGAGCCGGAAAAGAGTTATATGTTAAGCAAGAGGCTTTGAAAAGCCGTCAAAGGCCATTTTTACTTCGTTTAGCGGGTAAGGTTTTTGGAATAATCCCCATGATTTTGACCTTTACATTTACTTGCTTTACCTGGGTTTTCTTCAGGGCAAGAACGGTCGGAGAGGCTTTTTATATGCTTCCGCGCTTTTTACAGGGGATTGATACCTTTAATCTTCAAAAGCTATTGGGTACCAGGATTATACTTGGTTTGGATTATTGGGAGTTCTTTACTGTAATAGGTGCGATAATAATATTAACTTGCGTAGAGCTTTTACAGGGAGTGAAAAGCCCAAGCCGCATACTTTCGAGGATGCCGTCACCTGTGAGAATTGCGATATATGCGTTTTCATTGTCGCTTGTTATTTGGTTTGCATGGACAGAAACTCAGACATTTATTTACTTTGCTTTTTAGGAAAGGAATTTCTATGGCCGGAAAAAGAAAAAAACCGAATAAGGCAAAAGAGTTTGCGGCATTTTTAGCCAAAGGGCTTATTGTATTGATTCTGGCTCTTCTGCCGGGTGTTTTTATCATGCTCAAATTTGATCCATACCTCTTTTTAGGCCTGCAACCAAAGCCCTACATCTATATTCAGAACGAGCGATTCCTGATTCCGGGTATGGCGCGCCATGAGGATTATAACCTGGCTGTTTTGGGGACCTCCATGATTGAAAACTTCTCAGATAGTTATTTGAGCGAAAAATTTAATGCCAAAGCCCTTCGCCTTCCGATTAATGCGTCATATATCACCGAGCAAATCAAGGTCTTGGATATATCTAAAAAATACAAGGACGTAAAAACCGTTCTCTGGGCTATCGATTATCGGACAGTTGATATAAAGGCTGGGGATGTTTATTTAAAGAATGTAAAGTTCCCCGATTATATGTATGACGAAAAGCTCATAAATGACTGGAAATACATTATAAATCACAATAATTTTTTCTGGGCGCTAAAGCAGTTTCAAATGAGGAAGACCGGAGTAAATCCTTTTAATTACATGATTACAGACAGGGAGGTACTTAACACCTGGACGTGGAAGGGCACAAACAGAAGCCTTATCATGCAGGATTACAAGGATATCTATGAGGGGAAAAAGAGCCTTGAGGACAAGATTAACGACCTTCCTCTGGAGGTAACGAAAAATACTATCGACAAGACTCTTACAGAAGCCTTAGAAAGGTACCCGGACACCGAGTTCAAGCTGTTTTTCGCACCGAAGTCAATTCTTTGGTTTAAGCTCCTTGACCAGAGAGGGATACTTGAAAAGAAGCTGGATGCCCTTACCTATGTGGTGGACAAGGTCTCAGCATATCCAAATGTTGAAATATACAATTTCCAGAATGTCTTTGAGCTTACTGAGAATCTGGACCTTTATCTGGATATAACCCATTTTAATAAAACGGGAAATATATATATGGCCGATGCTATGGCAGAAAAGCGACATTTAACTAATTCCGAAAGCTTTAGAAAAGATTGTGCCGAGCTAATTACAAGAGTCCGCACAGATGAAATCAACATGCTTGCCGCCAAATCGCTCAAGTGATATACTTTCACAAGAAATGGGTTTGTCATTCTAAACGGAATAAAATCTTACAGAGTGACAAAAGGGATATGATTACCAAAGTTTCTGGAGGCCGATATGGAGAGTAAAAAGTTGAATAAGAAGACCTTGATATTTTTAAGCTTAATATTCATTGTGGCCATGGGGCTCAGAATGAGGGTCTTCTCAAAACAGATGAATGTTATGAACTTAAGCTATGATCCCAGAAACTACTGGATTATGTCCCATCAGATAGTTGATGACGGTATTTACGGCTATGCCTATGACACTCCATCCGGGGTATCTAATGCTCGTGTCATGCCCGGGTACCCTCTTTTTCTTGCCGCCGTATATAGGATTTTAGGCGATAAATACCTCCAGATTACAGCCGTTAGGCTACTTCAAGTTACAATAAGCAGCTTATGTGTACTTCTCGGCTTTTTATTTGTGAAAAAGGCTTTCAAAAACGATTTGACCGC
>CAZPIS010000227.1:0-3142 GCA_964586745.1 uncultured Ruminiclostridium sp. | reverse complement strand
ATACATATTAATTAGAGGTTATATTTCAACGAATGACTATTACACTCTGAAGACGATACCGGGTATTCTCAGGATACTCAAGGACAACAAAGAGCTCTACCGGATTCATCCGGAAGAGATGAAAATCATCGGTCGGCTGATGATTGATGGGGAACTGATAGGTATATCAAACGCATTTCAACAAGGCGACAGCATTGTAATCACCGAGGGTCCGCTTCTTGGCATGGAAGGCTTAATTCAATCTGTTGATTACCGAAAGGGAAGGGTAAAAGTTTGCCTTAGCTTCTTAGGTGATAAAAGAACGGTTGATTTAGGCATTAAGCTGATTAACAAACCTGCTACATGAATCATTGAGGCTTTGTCGGTGTTTCGGCCCGCTAATTTTTCAATGAGGAGATATCAATGAAAATCACGGGAGCTTTGAATAGAGCTCTTTTAGCGGAGCTATGCCCTTATACTTGTATGAAAAAGCTCAATGCCGATTGGAGGAAGTTTTGTGAGCTGGAAGAAAAACAGATCATTTATTAATATAACTCAAATAATTATAGATATATTATGTATATTTACAACATACCTGATTGCACTCTTTTTTACCGGTATAATCTTTCATGAAGTATCATTACAGCAATATCTGTGGATACCTGTTTTGTTTGGTATGGTCTATGTATTTGCCATGCTTACAAGCGAAATGTATCATCGGTCTACATTTACTTATCAGGACAGAACCCTTAAGTATGTTTCAAAATCCTGTCTTTTGGCAGCGGTATTTTGCCTGGTGATGATTCCATTTACATCAAAAGATATTTTCACCGTCAACGTTTTGATAATTTACATACTAGTAGCAATTATAGTGCTGTCTATGCAGTATTTGATGGTGCAGGAGCTTCGCCAGGTATTCAGCGGCAAGTGGAACAAACGCGCCATTCTGATCGGTGTCGGTGAAAATATTCAGGAGTATCTCTATTACATAAATAAAACCAGTTTTCAGATTGATATCGTGGGTTGCATTCGTTTTGACGAAGGGGCAAATTTTGCTGATATAAACCAAAGTAAATATGATGAATTAAGCGAAGTATTGAAAGCAAATGTGCTGGATGAAGTGATTTTTGCTGTACCCTGCAGCCTTATGGAAGCGATAAGACCTTATGTGCTTTACTGCAAGAAGAAGGGCCTTACGGTGCGTCTGGCGGTGGATTTCTTTGAAGATTCGGAACGAAAAAACTCGGTTCATACAGTGGGTACCATTCCTGTGTTTACATATTATAATGCAGCATTAAATGATCTTCAGTGTATAACCAAAAGAGGTGTGGATGTTATAGGGGCTTTGATAGGTATGATGCTAACCCTTATTGTGTCACTCTTTATAGTCCCGATTTCACTTATTCAGACCGGCAGACCTGTAATTCAAAGAAGAAAACATCTTTCTGTCAACGGAAGAACCTTTACCCTTTATTCCTTCAAGACAGTAATGGCGGGCGATAATTCAGAACATTTTATAAGCAGATTTTTAAGAAAGACGAGCATGGATAATCTTCCTATGTTCTGGAATGTTCTCAAGGGAGACATGAGCTTGGTAGGAAGTCTTCCAATACCGGCAACTAATTTGGAAGCCCTTAACGATCACCATTTTAGGAACACTACTCTAAAACCCGGCTTAACAGGGGATTGGAGATTCAGAGACAAGAGTAAGCTTAGCGACGGAGATTATCTGGCTGAACTAAATGACAATTATATCAATAAATGGTCATTTAGCAGGGATTGCTGGATTATTCTAAAAACTGTTGCGGTTATTATGACAAAAAAATCCACTGCACTGGGGACAAGCCTGTTTACATGTCTGGAAAATAATAATGCATACAGCGTGAAGTCTATTTAATAATGATAAGCAAAGTACCCTATAATTACCTGAGGTGAGATATTGAAAAGATTTCTTAAAATTTTTAATTTACCCGGACTTTTAATAATTGATATTTTAGTAGCATTAATAGCTTCTTATGCGGGTGTTTTTATACGCTTTGACGGTAATGTGCCGCAACAATATTTTGAGTATATTCCTGTGTTCTGGCTTATTTCGTCATTAATACTAATCGTTGCCGGAGTAATATCCGGATGCTACTTCAACGTATGGGAAAGAGCCGGAATCAGTGAAATGGTTAGACAGATTTTCGCGGTTTTGGTTACATATACAACGGTTTACTTTCTAAATAGCTTTCTTGAAATGCATATCCCAAGAGGTTCAATCTTGATAGCAACCTTCATTTGCATGTTTGGCACAGTCGGTGTTCGTATGTCGGTAAGGATAAGCATATGGGGTATTTCTCATCTTAAGCTGAATGATCGCGGAAAAATAAATCGCATATTAATTATCGGAGCCGGTCAATCCGGAACTTTTTTGGCAAATCATCTTTTTTCAAGTAAGGATGGAAGAACACCAGTCGGCTTTATTGACGATAATGTTCAGCTTTGGAACAGATGGATAAACGGCCTTCCTGTTTTTGGAGGCAGGGAAAGTCTTAGAACAGTTCTTAAACAGCAGCGGGTTCAAGAGGTAATAGTTGCTGTTGAAAAAGCTGACAGAGAGTTTATGCGGGACATTTTTGACAAGTGTCAGTCCATGAAATGCAGGCTAAGACGTTATGAAACCCTTCAGGATATCGGGGAAAAGGATTTTTCCAAGGCTAAAATTCGTGATGTGGATGTTGAGGAATTATTGGGAAGAGATCCCGTTCAACTAAACATGGATGCAGTAAAATCATATATATATGGAATGAATGTTCTGGTAACGGGCGGTGCCGGATCAATCGGCTCGGAAATTTGCCGCCAGGTATTGGATGATGGCTGTAAAAAGCTGATAATATTTGATTTTAACGAAAATGGTCTTTTCGAAATAGATAATGAAATTACTGCAAAACACGGAAAAAATAGGCACGAAACAGTATTAGGCTCAATTCGCGAAATTAAAAGGCTGGAAGAGATATTCGCAAAGTTTAAGCCAGAAGTCGTATTCCATGCCGCTGCACACAAGCATGTTCCCATGATGGAATGGAACCCTTTGGAAGCAATTAAAAATAATGTGTTCGGAACTCTTAATGTGGCAAAAGCTGCTAATAAGCACCATGTAAAGAAATTTATACTCATATCC
>CAZPIS010000226.1:0-3143 GCA_964586745.1 uncultured Ruminiclostridium sp. | reverse complement strand
GAGTTTTGGCGGTTTTTAACACCCATACTTTTACATTCGGGGATAGTGCATCTAGGCGCGAACTGTTATTCACTTTATTATTTAGGTACTCAGACAGAAGTGTTGTATGGTCACAAAAGGTTTGCGTTCATTTATCTGTTTTCTGGTTTCATGGGTAGCATTGCAAGTTTTGCTTTTTCGACCAGTACCTCCGTAGGAGCTTCCGGCGCCATATTTGGTCTGATGGGAGCAATGCTGTATTATATATTCCAAAAACCCATACTATTACAAAGCTCGATCGGAATTAATCTTGTGGTAATAACCGTACTTAATCTTATAGCAGGGTTTACAAAAAGTGGGATTGACTACTTTGCCCATATTGGCGGCCTTATAGGTGGCTTTTTGATTGCAGGAACCTTCTTTCGAGGAGATAAAAAAGCTTCGAAGATATGGATTTCGGGGATTAGGGCAGTTGCTATTGCTTCAGCTATTACTGTAGGAGGGCTGCTTTACGGATTTTATTGCCCCATGAACCGTGTTTTTCCTTTGCTTGAGGATTTAAAATCTTATAATGATGAACAAAAATGGCCAGAGGCCGAAAAAACCGCTGAAGATATACTTTTGCAGAGTCCTTCCGATCTAAGAATAAGAACTGAAGCTCTGTGGGGAATTACAATAGCAGAAGTCATGCAAGAAAAATGGGAAGAAGGTGTGGAACACGCCAATCAACTCGTTGAAACAGATCCTGAATCCGGGCATTATTTATTGGGAGTTTTATATATTTATAAAGAGGATTATGTATTAGCAAGAGAAGAACTGTTGTTATCAAAAAAAGCAGGTCACAGTTATGCTGAAATAGTAGATAGCCTTATAGCAGAGATTGATGCGCTGTAAAAAACCGTTGCATGCTAAAGTTTTTATACTTGCATGCTTTATGAAGCTCTCCTACCGCAAACACATTACGAAGAATGGTAAAATCCATTTCGAAGAACTATTATTTATATATTTATTCTAAAAATAGATGGTTATTTTGTGTTATACTTAATTACGATACTATCTCTTGTAGTATTATTATGCAATATAAAATCATTAGAGGTAAGGATTAGCAATGAACGAAGAAAAAGTTTTTAATGTATCACCGGAAGAAAAATACGAGGACAACAGAAGCAGATTGACTATATTTTTTCAGGTTTTAGGTCGGAAGATATGGAAGCTCATTGAATTTAACTTGATATATGCAATTTTTAATATTCCGGCTATTGTAATCTCAATTTTCTTAAGCGGTTATTTTATCAGTTCTTTACCACTTACAATGGAGGCTCCGGCCGATATAGCTGTATACTTATTTTTCTACGGATTTCCGCCGATGATGCTGTTAATGGCAATTCCGATAAATGCCGTAGGACCTGCTCAAGCAGGACTGACTTATATTTTACGATGTTTCTCCTATGAAATGCCTACTTTTTATTGGTCAGATTTTAAGGATAAAATGAAGGAAAATTTTAAGCAAGGCCTTATTGTCAGCCTGATTAATCTGGCAGTATTTATATTTATCTTATTGGATTTCTATCTGTATAGCCAAATAAATAAAGACGGAAGCATTATGTTGCTTGCGGTTGCTAACGGTATGCTGTTTTTAATTATGCTGTTGTTTATTATGATGGGGATGTATATTTATCCTATGATGGTTACCTATGAACTAAAGATTAAATATTTATATAAAAATGCCTTTTTGTTTAGCATCGGAAGATTTTTACCCAATTTGGCAGTGCTGTTTATATGCGTTTTACTTGTTTTGGCGCCTTTACTCATTGTAGCATTTTCAGGCAGTGTTATGGTTCTGGCTATAATATATGTTTATTATATACTTCTTGGGTTTACTTTACCGGGGCTTGTAATTAACTTCTTTATAAACCCTGTTATTGATAAGCATCTAAAACCTGCTTCTTCTCAGGAAATCAATAAATAGTAGAAAGACAGGGGCAATCCCAATACATGCCCCTGTCTGAGTTAAACGGGTGAAAGTTTATCGATGAGAGAAGTCGGCTTCTTCGGGGGGAAGGCCACCGCAAAATGCCGTGTCCCTCTGTGTTCTTTTATCTTACAAAGCCGAAATAACAAATGCAAATTATGCAAATATATCTTGCATTTTGTAGTATCCCGGATTCTTCCCGTATAGGAAAGCCGCAGCTTTTATGGCACCTTCAGCAAAAAGATCCTTTGATACCGCAGTGTGCTTGATTTCTATCATTTCATCATTACCGGCAAATATGATAGTGTGTTCACCGGTAATAGTACCACCCCGAATCGAATGAATACCTATTTCGTCTCTGGTTCTTTTTTGCATGGAAGAATGGCGGTCATAAACATATTTCATCTCATTTCCCGGAAGAGCTGCATTGACAGCATCTGCGATAGTAAGGGCTGTGCCGCTGGGGGAGTCTATTTTTTGGTTATGATGTTTTTCAATAATTTCAATATCAAATGATCCATGCAGCATTTTTGCAGCACGCTTAACCAAATCCAGCATAAGATTTATTCCCAATGACATATTCGCCGAAAGTAAAACCGGTATAGAATTGGAGGCGTTGATTATAAAATTCTTTTGAACCTCACTATGGCCTGTTGTAGCTATAACAATAGGCAGAGATTTTTCCACCGCATAATTAAGAATACCCTCCAAGGCGAGTGGGTGGGAAAAGTCAATGATGATATCCACTTTTTCTTTAACCTGATATGGGTCAGTATATACAGGATAACTTCCGTCCGTTTTAATGGCAGCATCAACACCTGCAACTATAGATATGGTATCGCTATACATGCATGACCGTGTGACTGCTTGCCCCATTTTGCCGTTGCATCCGTTTAGTAGTATACGTATCATTAAAAAACCTCCGATATTTAAGAGAGTAAGAATTACATTAATCCATATTCAATAAGTGCCTTTTTTAACTGAGCCAAGCCGGCTTCAGAAATCTCAACCAATGGCATGCGACAAGGTCCAACACAAAATCCTAATAAATTCATGGCTGCCTTAACGGGAATGGGATTGGTCTCACAAAACAGTGCCTTTTCAACGGGCACGGATTTTATCTGTAGTTTGCGGCTTGTTTCAATATCTCCGTCAAGAAAGGATTTGACCATATTATGAGTATCTTTTGGTA
>CAZPIS010000225.1:0-3159 GCA_964586745.1 uncultured Ruminiclostridium sp. | reverse complement strand
ATAAATTTGAGAAGCATTGTATATAATGGTAGGTTTGATCTGCCTCCTCAAACATAGCCAGCTGTGCTCCGGCATTTAGTGTATTGAAGATAAAATGAGGGTTTATCTGAGACTGAAGGGCATGAAGCTCCGTTTCTCTCAGGTGATTCTTCATAAGAAGGTATTGCATTTCCTGCTCCTTAAAACGTGCTTCCAGTTCTGCTCCTTCCTTTATAGCCTTCATTTGTTCTTTTATACTCTCAGCCATTCGATTGAAGGCATCAGCCATAATACCTATTTCATCATCACTGTGAACTGTGACCTGCTCTATTTCCAGATTTCCCTTCGATATTTGATTTGCAGCTTTAGAAAGACTTATTATTGGTTCAGTTATTTTAAAGGTCATTCTAATTATAAAAATCATATTAAACGCAATTATGCCTATGATAATAACTAAATTCAGAGCCTGTATGAGGTTAACACGGCCTGAAATCATGGTGTAACCCTTTGTATTCTCATCAAATTGATTTAATGTAAGCTTGTTAATATTGGTATTTATGTATTCAAATATTTCACTGGCTTCGGTATAATGGCTTATATAACCCTCTATATCCCGGCCTCTTTTGGCGCTGACAGCCTCATCAGTAGAATCAAGGTATATAATTATCATATTGCCTATATCCTTAAGCAACAGACCACTTTCTGCCTCATCACGCCTTTGTCTCATAGCTTCTCCGGTCATACGCAGTTCGCTGGAATGCTTGTAATAATCTTTTAGGCTATCAGAATGATTGGTTGACAGAAAATTCTCAAGAATGCTATGTATATTGGTAACGCTGTTGCTTAAATCACTTAAATATTTGTTGTTTGAAAAAATGGCATCCATTCCTGTTGCCAGCATTCTGGCATTATTATATGTAAAAAGCAGGCCTATGCCCATAATCAAGGTGGTCACGATAGAGTAGAGAATAAGCTTCCTTCTAATACGGTTCTTTTTAAAAAAACCCAGTATCTTTTTCATTCCTCTTCACTCTCCTCCGGCCTTTCCTTGAGAGTGTTTTTATATATCTCAAGATTACTTGATGTGATTACTTTAGCTCCTGTATCGACATAAGAGGAAGTCATCAAATTTTTCTTAAGCTCTATAAGTGAACAAATGCTTTCATATCCCATCTCATATGGATTTGCCGTTACAGTTCCGTAAATAACTCCCTTTTCAATATATCTAAGAATTTCAGGAGTATCACCGTACCCAATTATGGTGATTTGACCCACCTTGTTAAGGTCTACAATAATCTGAGCTGCGCTGATAGTATCCTTGACGCTGGTACAAATTATAGTATCCACCTCGGGATAATCATAAAGTATCTGTCTGGTAACCTCTTCAGCACTGAATAGTCCGGTGGCGGATGACTGTATTGTTTTAATTTTTGTAAGTGGCGCATTTTTCAGCGCATCTTTGAAGCCTGCCACTTTTAAGTTCTGAGGCACATTTTCACTTGTCCCGGTAAAACTGTTAATAATAATGCCTATATTGGCCTCGTATCCTGTTGACTCAAGTACAAGCTTACCGGATTCACTCCCTAGATTGTAAGTATTTGTACCCACAAAGGCTTTTCTTTTACTGTTTTTTGCATCCGTTTCGATTGTAATTACAGGTATTCCGGCATCTGTGGCTTCATCAATAAGGGGAGTAAAGACTTTCTCATCCAGTACGTGTGTAACAATACCGTCAACTCGAGATGCTATAGCCATCTTCAAGTACTTAACCTGCTCATCCATATTTGTGAATCGCGGTCCATTAAACTCAACTGCGGCATTTGAAACACGGGCAGCATCAAGACATCCTTCCTTGACAGTTTGCCAGTACGAATCATCTGTGTTCTGTGCTATTATTATAAAGTGGTAGTCAGGTTTACCGGTGCTTTCCTTGAGAAGGCTGTTAGCTTCCAGTAGGTTAAGCTGAAAATAGTCAATTGAATACCCTATAAGAAATACGAAAGCACATAGTAACAAGATTGCACCAAATAACAAGACTTTTTTCATACTCATCCTCGCATGATTTTTTGCCACTATCACGTTGCTCGCTTATATCTGCTTGTTCTAAAAATGGTGGTTATAAAAATTATAACATATGAAATACAGATAGGTGAATTACATTTATGCCTATAAATAAAGATAGCAATACTCCTGTCCTTTGAGTATTGCTATTACAATAAATAATCCTTATTTCTGTAACTAACGGTAGTCATTCACAAGATAATATCCGGGCAATTCATCCTCTTCAACGGCAGGGAACCTTCCTGTTTCTTCAAAGAACCGATTGTCAATATAATCGTCGTTGCATTCTGAAACCTCGCCTACCAAAACGGTTCCTTTACCTGCTTCTCCCCAGAACGAATGGTACTGACCGGGATAAAGTGTAATACTCTCGCCCGGCTGCAAAATAACTGTGGCTCCGGCTGATACTTCATATTCTCTTCCGTCACTATGTACTGTAACAGGTGTATCTGCCAAATTTTCATCACTTGTAGAGTTATATAACTTTAAAAGAAGATTACCGCCGCCGCGATTAATAATATCCTCTGTCTTTTTCCAATGAAAATGAAGGGGAGTTATCTGGTTTTCCCTTACAATCATAATTTTTTCTGCATATGTCTTTTTGTATTTATCCATACTCAAATTACCGTTTCTAATAGTAAATAAGAAAAGACCTTTTCTGTTGAAATCACCGCTCCCGAAGTCCGTTATGTCCCAGCCCAGATGATTATCCCGTATTTCATCAAATTCTTTTCCCCTGCAAGCCCAAATATCAGGAGTCCAAAAAGCAAAAGGCGGAAGCATGAACTGATGTTTTCTGAAAAAAGCTATGCCTTCTTCAATAATTCTGTTAATCTCCGAACGTTTCATTTTAATAACCTCACTAATTAATATTTATCACTCACTAGTATTTTCGGCTGTTATTTTAGTTAGTCTTATACTTTTCAACAATTTTGTTATCTTTTCAATACCCGGTATTCATCCGCTTAATATTGTGATAGCTTGGTTCCTACAATGTAATATTATTAGGGAAAGCCTCGTTTCGCATTATTCCCCACATCTTATCGATATAAGCCAGAGTGTAGAATTGTTCAAAATAGTGGTAATAATACGCCCCTTTTAAGGTCATGTAATAAATAC
>CAZPIS010000224.1:0-3161 GCA_964586745.1 uncultured Ruminiclostridium sp. | reverse complement strand
CGCTTGGTATTATCGGATCTATTTTCATTGGTATTGTCCTCCTAGTATTTGTAAATAAGAAAAGCAGCGACACACCATATATCGTAGTTCTTAATCTTGAAAGCGATAAGGCTGAGAATGACTGCATGGCAATGCTAAAGACAAAGACTAAGAAGAGCTTAATTAAGGCAAAAACAGTTTCCAAAGATGGTATTGAGCTTACAGTCGAAGTACGGCTTTTAGATATGTCAGCAAAGCTTCTTAATGAATTACTTACTATAAATGGTGTGAACAATGCCTGTCTCGTAAGCTATAATGGCGAATACACCGCTTAAACTTACAAGAATTTGAGGTGAAAGCATGATAGAAAGTAAAAGAATAAATATAATCGTTGCGATAGCTGTGGCTTTTTCCTTGATAATAAGCATTTATTTAGTGATAATTGGCAATATGCAAGAATCAAGGGCTGTTATAAAAATTGAGGAAGAATATGCAACTAAGATTTTCGGCACTGATATTATTTCCATTGAAATTATTGCAGATGAAGATGATTGGCAAGATATGCTTAATAACGCCATGAGTGAACAATATATCATGGCTGACGTGATTGTAAACGATAAGAAATTCGAAAATGTAGGTGTTCGCATAAAAGGTAATTCAAGCTTAACTCAAGTGGCAGGCTCCGATAGCGATAGATATAGTTTACGTCTGCAATTTGACGAGTATATCAAAGGGCAGACATGCTTTGGCCTCTATAGCTTTGTGGTCAATAATATGCTTGGGGATAATACTTATATGAAGGAGTATGTTTCCTATGAGTTGATGCATGAAATCGGAGTTGATGCTCCTTATTTCGGATATGCAGATATCAAAGTAAACGGGGAAAACTGGGGTCTTTACCTTGCGGTAGAGCTTTATAACGAAAGCTATGAACAGCGTGTTTTTAACGACACATCTGGGATGATTTATAATGTGAAAAGTATGGAAATGGGCGGAAATCAACTTAATCAGCCGGGTAATAACGCTCCAAACATGCCGGGTGGACAAAACGGCCTACCCCAAAGACCGGGTGATTTTCCGCAGGAAAGATCCGATCCACAGCAAAGCATTCAAGATAATATAGGGAATAAACCTTTTTCACCATCAAATGGTGATTTCATACCCGAATTTAGCACGCCACCAAACACAGGCAACTTCATACCTCCGGAGCAAACAGATGGCCAAGCTTCCGACACAGATAAAAATTTTGGCGGTAAAAGAGGACCCGGCAGTTCGGGAGGCAGTCTTGAATATAAAGATGATAACAACGAAAGTTATAGTGCTATTTTTAATAATGTAATCGGGAAGGGAACAGAGAATGACTTTCAGCGTGTTGTGAAGGCTCTTAAAGCACTTTCAGAGGGCAAAGAACTGGAAACATATTTTGATATAGATAAAATTCTTCGATATTTAGCGGCACACACTATTGTTGTAAATCTTGACAGCTATAGTTCCAGCATGGCACAAAATTACTATATATATGAGCGCGATGGTAGGATTACAATTCTGCCGTGGGACTACAACCTTGCATGGGGAGGTTTTCAAAGCGGCAATGCATCTTCTGTAATTAATTTTCCTATCGACACTCCGGTAAGCGGCGTTGAGATGTCAAGCCGTCCTTTAATAGAGAAGCTGTTTGCAAATACAGATTATTTGGATAGGTATCATAGTTATTTGCAGCAATTGATTGATGACTATTTTACAAATGGAAATTTTGATAAAAGAATTAATGCTCTTGATGCACTTATTTCTGATTATGTAAAAAACGACGCTACTAAATTTTGTACTTATGAGGAATACAAGACTGCTGTATCGACTTTTATTACTCTTGGAACTCTTCGTGCCCAGAGTGTACAGGGACAACTTGATGGAACTGTTCCTTCTACTACGGCAGAGCAAAAGACAAATGCCGGTCAGCTTATATCTGCAGGGGATTTGAAACTATCCAACCTTGGCAGTATGATGGGTGGAAAAGGGGGAAATAATGACGATTCTCCGGATAGGATGGATGACCGGAATAAAAACTCATTCCCAGGGGGCATGAATAATGTCATGGATCCTGAATCTATGTTTAAGGCAATGGAAATAATCCAACAGGCAAACGGGGATATAACAGATGATGTTAAGAATGAGTTGACAGCTCTTGGTTTGAATTCAGAGCAGATTGATCAAATTTTCGCAATGTCCGTAATGGCCGGTAGGCAATTTGGCGGTATGGGGCAAATGGGGCAAAACAGCAACGCTCCGAATCGTTTTGATATAAATGCTCCGGCACCTCAAGGAATAGGAAATAATAATTATGTTCTCCTCGGGATATTGTCATTAATGCTTATCGCTGCCCTGTTATATGTTGCAAGATTCAGAAAAAGCTATTAAGCCAAAAAGATGACGGACTTTTAATGATTTGTATTATGCATTTTAGTTATTAATATTGCTCACTTTAAAGTTCATATAGCTTTGTACGTTGATAATTCTATGATACAATTTAACAGATGTAGGAAATAAGTTAAATGAATCTTTGAAACATGTGTTTAACTATCTTTATGTATATGTTTTTTATCTTTTTTTAAGACACCCATTGATTTTAGAAAAAAGGAACGATAAAAGAATGGCTAAAATTTTAATATGTGATGATGAAGCAGGTCTTCGTGCTGTAATAAAGCGATATGCAATATTTGAGGGTCATGAGGTTACCGAAGCAGGGGATGGAATGGAAGCCGTAGAACTTTGTCGCAGTAATACTTTTGACATCATCATTATGGATATCATGATGCCTGAACTTGACGGTTTTTCTGCAGTAAAAGAAATACGCAAAACTTCTGACACGCCGGTAATTATGCTGTCTGCTCGAGGTGAGGAATATGATAAGGTTTTAGGTTTTGAGATTGGAGTAGACGATTACGTTGTCAAGCCATTTTCATCAAAGGAAATTATGTTGAGAGTAGGAGCTATTCTGCGCAGGGTAGAGAAAAGCCGTCCTGCAAAGGTAGATAATGATGGACTTGTCATCTTTGAAAAGGATGGATTAAAGGCTAATATGACAGCATATAAGGTGTTTATTGATGGAGTGCAGGTGGATATGTCTCCAAAAGAATATGATCTGTTGTTTTTTTTGATACGAAATAAAAATATTGCTGTACCAA
>CAZPIS010000223.1:0-3213 GCA_964586745.1 uncultured Ruminiclostridium sp. | reverse complement strand
AGCTTCCTGTTGCATTATTCATCGTAGATCCTAAAAAGGAAAGAAATGCTATACTAGAAGCAAGAATACTTGGTATTCCTATTGTTGCTATTGTTGATACTAATTGTGACCCGGACGAGGTTGATTATGTTATTCCAGGCAACGATGATGCAATCAGAGCGGTTAAGCTTATCAGCGGGAAAATTGCAGACGCCATCATTGAATCAAAACAGGGCGAAATGGGATCAGCCGCATCAGATAATAATAACGATGATGATGATGATGATAACCTTGATATTAAAGAAGTGCCTGTAGAAAATGCAGATAAAGCTCCTGATTCAGAAGAGATAGTAGAAGAATAAATGATTTTACTTAACACAGTTTAGGAGGATAAGATTATGGAAATAAATGCTAGTTTGGTAAAAGATTTGCGTGATCGTACCGGTGCCGGTATGATGGATTGCAAAAAAGCTCTTATGGAAACGAATGGTGATTTAGATAAAGCAGCTGAATATCTTCGTGAAAAAGGTATTGCAAAAGCAGCTAAAAAAGCAGGTAGAATTGCTTCTGAGGGTATTGTAGAATCATATATCCATGGTGGCGGTCGTATTGGTGTTTTGGTTGAGGTTAATATTGAAACTGACTTTGCAGCTAAAAATGAAGATTTTCGTTCTTTCGTTAAGGATATTGCAATGCAAATAGCAGCAATGAATCCCACATTCGTTAAAAGAGAAGAGGTTCCTGCAGATAAAATAGAAAAAGAAAAAGAAATATTAAAGGCTCAGGCTATTAACGAAGGGAAACCTGCGAATATAGCAGAAAAAATGGTAAACGGCAGAATTGAAAAATACTATACCGAAATATGTCTACTTGAGCAACCTTTTATAAAAGATAGTGATAAAACGGTTCAACAGATTCTTCAAGAGAAAATCTCTACAATTGGCGAAAACATTAGTATAAGAAGATTTGCTCGTTTTGAAATGGGCGAAGGATTAGAGAAAAAAGAAGAAAACTTTGCTGATGAAGTAATGAAGCAAATAAAGTAATTTTAGGAAGGGGGGTATATTGATTTTAGTGTCATATACCTCCTTTTTTAACGTAATGTATAGCCCTTGTACTCTTCATTTTCAATTAAATCATCTATTTTGATGATTTAATACATCCTAGTATATTTTGATTAATCTACTTTTGGGTTTTATGGAGGTTTTATGGAATTAAAGTTTAAGCGTATCATGCTAAAAGTCAGTGGTGAAGCATTATCAAGCACAAAAAGCTTTGGTATTGATTCCTTAGTTTTAAGCGATATCAGCGATAAAATAAAATCTGCATGGGAAATGGGCGTTGAGATAGGCATAGTGGTAGGTGGCGGAAACTTCTGGCGCGGTCGAAGCAGCAAAGGTATGGACAGAACAACGGCTGACCATATGGGGATGCTCGCTACTGTAATGAATTCTTTAGCTCTGCAGGACTCGTTGGAATCAAGAGGCGTTCCGACCAGAGTGCAAACAGCTCTTGATATGCCACGAATTGCCGAACCATATATCAGAAGAAGAGCAGTCAGACACCTTGAAAAAAAGAGAGTAGTAATATTTGCATGCGGAACAGGAAATCCATATTTCTCAACTGACACCGCAGCAGTATTAAGAGCTGCAGAAATCGAAGCCGAAGTTATTCTTTTAGCTAAGAATGTTGATGGTGTATATGACAGCGATCCTAAACTAAATCCTGATGCCAAGAAATTTGATACAATAACCTTCTTTGAGGTACTGCAACGTCAATTAGGGGTAATGGATATAACCGCAACATCTCTTTGTATGGATAACAATATTCCTTTACATGTTTTTAGTATAAGAGAACCTGAAAATATTATTAAGGTTTTAAACGGTGATAAAGTTGGTACATTTGTAGCTAAGGAGGTTTAATAAAATGTTTAAGAATTATGATGAGTTTACTAAGAAGATGGAAAAATCTATTAATTTTTTAAAGGATGAGTTGGCATCAATTCGTGCTGGTAGAGCAAATCCTCGTCTTTTGGATAAGATTTTTGTAAATTACTATGGAACTCCCACATTGATTTCTCAGATTGCAAATATTCAGGTACCTGAAGCAAGGCAGATTATTATTCAGCCTTGGGACGGAAAAATACTTAATGATATTGTCAAAGCCATACAGATGTCAGATTTAGGATTAAACCCTAATAATGATGGTAAGGTAATTCGCCTTATATTTCCGCCATTAACTGAAGAAAGAAGAATTGATCTTACTAAAGAGGTTAAAAAACTCGGTGAAAGCAACAAGGTAGCAATTCGCCAGATTCGTCGTGATGCAGTAGAAAGCTTTAAGAAAAGCGAAAAGTCAAAAGAGATTACCGAAGACGAGCTTAAAACTGCAGAAAAAGATATTCAAAAATTTACCGATGAATATATCGAAAAAGTAGACAAAATACTTGAAAGTAAAATACAAGAGATTATGGAAGTCTGATATTAATAAGCATTAAAGGGACTAAACGGTTTTATCGTTTAGTCCTTATTGTAATAAAAGACATTAACAAGTTATTATCATAGTATATAAGGATGTATTTACATCTTAATGTTATAATATTAAGGATATTTTGTATGTGTGGCAGATTTTATGTTCCTGAAAAAGATATTGATGATTTTGCAGGATTGGTAAATAAAATCGAAAAAGAACTCTTAAAGAAAGCGGGAGAAATTTACCCCGGGGATTATGCTCCTGTAATTACTCCCGTGTCAAATACTGCTTCTTACACAGATAATGTTCCGGACAATATTGAACATTCGGTACATGCTATTAAATGGGGGTTTCCGGTTCAGAAGGGCAGACCTATAATTAATGCCAGAAGTGAAACCGTAAGAGAAAAACCAATGTTTAAACTACCATTTACTAAACGTCGCTGCTTGATTCCCGCAAGGGGATTTTTTGAATGGAATGGTGTTGAAAACAGTAAAAAGCGAACAAAGTACTATATATCATTAATAGATTCTAGGATGATGTATTTAGCAGGTTTTTACTGGTTCTTTAAGAATAAGGAAGGTACTCAGAATCCTTATTTTACAATACTCACAACTGGGGCCAATGAAGAAATTAAAACAATACATGATCGTATGCCGGTTATTATTAATGAAACTAATACGGGAATATGGTTAAGTGAAAGCTCAGATAACATTTTAATTGATAGATTATTAAAACCTTTAGAAGTAGGCATGTTAAATA
>CAZPIS010000222.1:0-3227 GCA_964586745.1 uncultured Ruminiclostridium sp. | reverse complement strand
TGGACGAAACATATTCGGTTATAGCTAACACTATTACCGAAAATGACGGAAAATACAGCTTTTCTCATATCCCTTACGGGTCGGGATACAGAGCTTATGCTCAGTCTCCGGGTTTTTTATTGACAGACGCCATGCTATTTAGCTTGAGTTTATACCAATGCACTAATATTGATTTTACGCTTATTGCAGATAATTCCAATACTTATTCAATTATAACCGGAGAAGTAATGAATGCTCACGGATTGCCGATTAAATCAGCATTGATTGAACTCTACAAGGTAGAACAACCCGAACCCAATCTTATAAGTCTGACATTTTCCAATGACATAGGTCAATTTGTGCTCCGAAATATTGGATTTGGCTCATATTTTTTAAAGATTAGCGCCACGGGCTTTTTTTGTGAATACTACCCTGTAGAAATAATTAAGCCTAAATCCATAGGCCGTGTTGACGTATTTCTTAAGGAAGATCTCAAAGCTTCTAAAGGCATTATCATGGGAATTATAAGTGATAGCGACGACATTCCTCTTGTAAATGCTGATGTTATTCTATACCGTGTAGGCACTGAAAAAAATCTTGTTCCGGTAGCTTACACACGGACTAATCACGAGGGCATCTATCTTTTTATAAATGTACCCAAGGGTGAGTACCTCGTGAATTCTAACCGATCAATTATCCTTGATTAGATATCGATTATAATAAGCTTACATTATCTAAATAAAGAATATAAAACAATCAGGGCAATAACTAAGACAATGAAAACAGCTGCGATTATTCTTACCTTATTATTAAGATTATTCAAATTATCCTCATTTTCTTTTTTTATGGATTCATCATTAAAAGAAGGATCGGCAAGAATTTCTTCATCGCTGACATCAGATGCTGATTCAAGAAGCCCATTCGCCTCATCAAGCCTATCTTCAGGCACAAATAAGTCCACTCCCATGGAGGAATTCCCGAGAACAAGATTCAAATAGGCTCCGGGCTCCCTACATTTCTTATATACCGGTATCCCGGCAGCTGATAGCTTAGATTCTAAAATATCGGCCTCTATACTGTCACTTGCTGTAATCAAAAACGTTTGACCTTTAAAAGGCGGTTTATGTGTATTATCAGTCTTTTTATTAAACATTAAATCATCACTCCCAAGATATTGGTTAACTATTTCTTCAATTCATCATAATACAATAACATAATAATATCCAGAGGCAAGTAAGATACAAACACAAAACTGTATAAATTTAAGCAATGACGGTGAACTTTTTTTATATACTGTAGATACTATTTCTTGTTTTAAAATGTTATACTATCATGAAAAGTATCTTGTACGGAGGTAATCCTATGAGCGGGAATAACAGAAAGTATGTGCTAACAGGATTAATGACAGCTCTTATATTTATTTTTACTTTTATATTTCATATCCCTGTCCCGTATACTTCCGGTTATATTCATCTTGGTGACAGTATGATATATATATCTGTTATTGTTCTCGGGCCGTTCTTCGGAGCATTCGCTTCCGGTGTCGGATCAATGCTTGCTGACCTTCTCTCCGGTTATGCCCAGTATGCTCTGCCTACATTTATAATAAAATCTATAATGGCATTAATAATGGGTTTACTGCTGTCCGGCAAGACAAAAAAGGCCGCATTAACGTCTGCAGCATCTTCTCTTGCAGTATGGATAGCCTTTTCAGCAGGTAGTATTATTTATCTTAAAAACCAAATTTCAAGAATCGGTAAAAATAATCTCATCGATACTCTCATAGGCACAGATGCCGATATTGATACTATTAACCGGACAACAATAATTATTGATAATTTCCCTGTTTATTTAGCTGTAGGATTAGTAATATTATTAGTTATTCTATCAGTCTCAGGGTATTTTATTTCTAAACATTATGGCAACAATATCCTCAGTATAAATGCAATAATGGGTATGAGTGCCGCCGGAATGTGCATGGTAATGGGATATTTTATGGTAGAATCCTTTATGTATAGTCCTGTTGCTGCGCTTATAAGTATACCAATGAACATGGTTCAGTTTTTTGCCGGAGTAATAGCCGCCGTTCTTTTTATTCCTGCCATAAGAAAAGCCCGACTGTCATCGGATAGACAATAGTCCAGCTGGTAGAGTGATATAACCGCACCGCAATAGCTGACATTTTTCATCCTGAGTGAATACGAAGGATCTCTTTTATCATTTTTATGTCAACGCAAGAAAAGCTGCAAGGATTTTATTACCTTTAAGCTACTGTGGCACTCGCTTTTCACTTTGAAATGCAACAGGTGCATTTTGTCATCTTATCTTAATCCCGCATGTTTGAGAATCTCTTTGGTAGATTCTAGCTTGTTCATTGTATAGAGATGTATTCCCGGGGCTCCCCCGTCCAAAAGCTCTTTTATCATGTATGCTGCATATTCTTCTCCGGCTTTTTTAAGGTCTTCCGGACTATCTTGATACTTATCTATCATCAAAACCAGATTCGCCGGAATAGAACAGCCGCTTCTGGCCGTCATTGTTTTTATTCTGGCATTGAAAATCGGCATAATACCTGGAATCACAGGACAATTGATATTCATTTGTACACATCTATCCAGGAAGTCAAAGTATAGACGGATATCAAAAAAAAGCTGAGTAATAAGTATGTCTACACCGGCATCGACCTTTTGCTTAAGATAACGCCTGTCCTCGCTTAGCCTTTTACTGTCGGAATGCCCCTCTAAATATGCCGCTGCAGCTATGCAGAAATCATTTGTCTTCTTTATGTGAGCAATCAGTTCATTGGCATTTTTAAATGCCCCTTTATCAAAACTGAAATCGGGCTGGTTAATAGGTGAATCTCCTCTTAGTGCCAATATGTTTGAAATATTTTCTTTCTTCATAATATCAAGCAGCTCATCTATTTCTTCA
Organism: uncultured Ruminiclostridium sp.; assembly: GCA_964586745.1. GTDB lineage: Bacteria > Bacillota > Clostridia > DSM-8532 > DSM-8532 > DTU059. The sequence goes on along the minus strand of CAZPIS010000222.1, from coordinate 317 downwards.
ACAGAATGGCCGGCACAAGTTAAATGACACATAGCTTCAATGCCATAACTATTCTTTAGCTTTGAGGCGATTTCAACTGTTCTGCCTCTTTGACTGCCGCCTGCGCCATATGTTACACTTATATAATCAGGTGAAAGCTTTTTAAAGCCTTCAATTGAATCAAAAAGACTATCCATAGACATTTCCGGCTTGGGAGGAAAAATTTCAAATGCTATTGTCTTACGTTTATTATTGTATAGTTCTGATATCCTCATTGATACCCCTCCTGTTTTGGTTTATTTTAACTCATTAAATCAAGTCTGTCTATTAAAAAATAT
>CAZPIS010000221.1:0-3229 GCA_964586745.1 uncultured Ruminiclostridium sp. | reverse complement strand
ACCATTACCAGACGGCGGCGGTTGTACTCCTCCATCATGCGCCTTACTTCGGGTTCTCCGTTTTTCAGAGCTTCAATTGCCGCATATTGTGCTGTCGTAGGGCTGCACATTAAAGCATATTGATGAATTTTCTTCATCTGCTCCAAAGCGTCGGCATGTCCGCATGCATATCCGATTCTCCAACCCGTCATGGCGAATGCCTTTGAAAAGCCGTTTATTACTATGGTTTTGTCCTTCATTTCAGGGAACTGTGCTATTGAAACATGAACTCCTTCGTAGGTTAACTCGGCATATAGCTCGTCTGAGATTACAATAATATCCTTGTCTTTTAATACCTCTACAACCGATTTATAATCCTCATAATCCATAGTCGCACCGGTCGGGTTATTCGGATAGCCTATTATTATTACCTTGGTTTTGTCAGTAATTGCATTGATAATTTGCTCAGGCTTTAACTTAAAGCGATCCTCAGCTTTTAGCTCAATTATTACAGGAGTGGCTCCCGCAAACATCACGCATCCCTTATAAGCAACAAAAGACGGTTCCGGAACAATAACTTCATCCCCGGGGCCGGCAAAGGTTCGGATGGCAATGTCTATGGCTTCACTTCCGCCGACCGTAACCAGAATTTCATCCTTCGGGTTATACTTTAAATCAAACCTTTTTTCCATATAGTTTGATATTTCCTCACGAAGCTCTATAAATCCGGCATTAGAAGAATAATGGGTTTTACCTTTTTCAAGTGAATATATCCCTTCCTCACGGATTGTCCAAGGTGTTTCAAAATCAGGTTCGCCTATACCCAAAGATATGACGCCTTTCATTTCATTCAACAAATCAAAGTATTTTCTTATCCCTGAGGGAGGTGTATCTAAAATATTTTTCTTTACCATATTCTTTATATTCATAGTACAACAGCCTCTCTATCATCCGAATGTACTTTGTTAAAAACAACTCCATTATCCTTATATTTCTTTAATACAAAATGAGTTGCACAGCTTAATACCGAATCAATGGGCGCCAGTTTTTCAGCTACAAAAAGGGCGACATCCTTCATGTTTTTTCCTTCCACAACAACAAAAAGGTCAAATCCTCCCGATATAAGACTGCAAGCTGTTACCTGCGGATATTGATAAATCCTCTCAGCTACTTTATCAAAACCTTCGCCCCTTTGGGGTGTAACTTTAACTTCTATATAAGCAGTAACATATTGATTGTCCACCTTTTCCCAGTCAATTAACGCATTATATGCAATTATAATTCCTTTATCATCAAGCTCCTTCATTATATCTGTTACAGTATCAGAGGTTGTACCGAGCATTTCAGCCATTTCTTCTGAAGACAGCCTGCAATTACTCTTTAAAATATTTAATAATTCTTTTTTCATTGAATCATACTCCTTTCATTTTTTTACTATGCCCTTTTATACTACGGTTAGAAATTGCATTTGAAATATTTTTTAATTAATAAAGCCCTGCTAATAAAAGCAGGGCTGATGATCTCATTTTAGGCCGCCACAGGCAGCCGTGGATTTAATCAATACTATGTACCCTGATTATCGTAATTGCTATTTTCTGTATATGCCGCATACTCCGCTTCTTTGTTATCTACATAACTTTCCGCTTCATTCATGAGGCCCAGATATTTATTGAGCATTTCGACTATTTGTGACTTCATAGTCTTAACATCTCGTTTAATATCTATTATTTTTTCTCTTTCATTTTCAAGAGATGCTTCAAGCCTAATCTTTTCCTCGGCCGCTCGTTCTTTTGCCTCTTCCATAATAGAATCTGCTGTTTCTTGCGCCGTTATAAGCGCACTTGCTATTCTTTCCTTTTCTTTTGAGAGAGATTGGTTATTTTGGGCAACAGATTCATAACGAGTTTTCATTTCGCGAATTTGAAGCTTTAGATTGGATACCTCGTCATCCTTTTCTTTTAAACGCAAATCAAATTCATATAATATTTTTTCAATATAGGCATTAACATCTGACTTGTTAAAACCAAATGCAGAAGTACCAAATTTTTTTTCTCCTGACATAACCAACACTCCTATCAAAAATAATATTTTATTTGAGAATTATATATACTTTTCCAGCAACGCTTTTAAGTCCGATTTTGATCGTGCACCTATGAGCTTTTCCTGCTGATTTCCATCTTTAAAGGCAATCATGGTAGGAATACTCATAATATTAAACTGACTAACCAATACATTCTCTTCATCTACGTTAACCTTTCCTATTTTAAAGCGTCCGTCATATTCGTCGGCAAGCTCATCGATAGTAGATCCGATAGCTCTACAGGGGCCGCACCATTTAGCCCAAAAATCCACAAGCACAGGAACAGAGGATTTCAAAACAAGCTCTTCGAAATTATCACTTTTTATTGTTAAAACTTTTTCTGAAGCCATGTAATTATTCCTTTCTTATGTTTCAAAATTATATTTTATTATTTAGTTTATAATATATTTCATTTATTTACAACAAAATAATTACCCTTAATTTAATTTAGATTAAGGGTCAGAGCATTCCCATGATTTATTCCTCATATTTGTATACTATCCGGTTATGTTTTCCGTTATCCACTAATTTAATTCTATTACTATTAATATAAATCTCATCGTCTTTTAAATTATCATCTTTATTCCGAGTAACTCGTATTTCGTATAAAGAAGATCCATACTTGTATTTGACTATGTAATCCCCAAAATTATCCGGTACCGCCGGCTCTATTATCAAATTGTCAGATTCCTTCCTTATCCCTAAAAACCACATAACCAACCCTTGATATATCCATCCTGCAGAACCCGTATACCAGCTCCACCCACCCCTACCCGTATATGGAGCCATATACGATATATCTGCTGTAACAACGTATGGTTCCTTCTCATATTTAAGAGCATCTTTTTTAATAGATGAACTAATAATGGGGTTCAGCATGGTAAAAAGAGTATACGCCTTACTTTTATCTCCTATCTTTGTTCCGGCAATGGCAAGCCATGCGGCTGCATGTGTATACTGACCGCCATTTTCCCTAATCCCGGGATAATATTTTTTTATATAACCCGGATTTTTGCTTGTTTTGTCGAAAGGGGGATTTAAGAGTAATGATACTCCCTCCATCTCTATTACCAAATATCTCCAAGCCGAGTGAAAAGCTTTTATGGCTCGGTCTTCTTGAGCACCATTTGATATGATGCTCCATGATTGGCTGATGGAATCAATTTTACA
>CAZPIS010000220.1:0-3275 GCA_964586745.1 uncultured Ruminiclostridium sp. | reverse complement strand
TGCAGGTAGGGCACGGCGTGGTTTCCAGAGCCACCGCAAGAGATTTTTCTTCAGGGAATCTGGAGCAAACAAGCAATAAGCTTGATATGGCAATTGAAGGTGTGGGTTTCTTTGCTGTGAGGGGCGTCGATGGAAACAGTTATTATACCAGAGATGGCAGCTTTAAAGTAGCAATGACCGACGAGGGAAAAATGCTCACCAACTCCAAGGGTTATCCGGTCCTTGACCAGGATGGCATGGAGATTTATTTTGATGGGGAGATGGCTAATTACGAAATCCAGCCGTCAGGCGAAATCACTTCAAAGGATGCCGAAACAGGGGTTACTCTTCCAACAGGCCAATATATTGGATTATTTCAGTTCGAAAATCCCAAGGGTCTTGAAGCTGTAGGCGGAAATATGTTCAGAAGTAATAGCGCTACGGGAGAAGCACTTCTCGATTTTGAGACCGAGAACCCCAGTACGGTAAGAAATTATTTTTTAGAGTCATCGAATGTTCAGGTGGTAGAGGAAATGGTTAAGCTCATAACCGCGCAAAGAGCATACGAGCTTAATTCCAAGGCTATAACCACATCGGATGAGATGCTGCAGACTGCAAATAATATCAGAAGGTAAGCGACAGAGGGCGACAGAGGGGACGGTTCTCGTTTTGTCGCATTTCATTTAGCTTAATACAGGAGATGGTTTAAACATTGTCGTAGTGCTTAAAAACATAAACTGCGACAAAACGAGAACCGTCCCCTGTCGCAACCCTGTCGCAAAGGATAAGTATGAAAATTGATGGATTCGGGCAAATTAATCCGATAGATACCATAAAGACTAATATGGCCAACACGGAAGCTAGCGATTTTGAAAGTGTCCTTAAAAAAGCTTTCGACGATGGTGATAAGAAAAAACTCAAAGAAGCTTGTAATGAGTTTGAATCGGTTATGCTCCAGATATTGTATAAGCAAATGAAGGCAACGGTTCTCGAAGGTGGACTCATTGAAAAAAGCAGTGCTCGGACTATGTTTGAGGATATGCTGGATGAGACTCTCATGGAAAGAGGCGGCCAAAGAGGCATGGGCATATCCGATATGATGTACAAGCAGCTGAGTGCCAAAATGGACAAGGCATACAAAATTCAGACAGTTGAAGAGGAAACCGAAACCAATACAAATCCTGCCTTACAAGAGGATACCGACCCCATTAAACCGGTTATAGAAGAGGATACAGCCTCCACAAAACCTGATGTAGCAGAAAATTATGAATCGGTTACCGAACCTGCCAAGCAAGAAGCTTTCAATTCCATTACAACGAATGGAGCTGCCCGTTGAAGATTAAAATTTTATCACTTGTAGGTTTATTTATAATATCAATAACAGTTCTTTGGATTTTATGCCCTGCCATAGCAAGAAAAATTTCTGCTGAGGACGGGCATAACCCATGTAATGAGCAAAATAGTGAGGAACCGATAGCCTCATCTACTGCCACACCTAAACCCAGTGCTACACCATTCGTCGAACCGGAGCCTATCTACAAATATTACTGTCTTAATGAAAGTAAGCCGAATTTTGATCTTTCGATGCATATTTTAGAGCTTAAGCCTTCTAACCCGGAGCTTGTTTTCAGACCGGTCTTATCCCACAAAACGTTATTTGGTTATGAATACTTAAGCGTAATGTATGATGCCTGGCAGGCGAAAGCGGCTGTCAATGCCGGATTTTCTCATTCCAACGGCATGCTGGGAGGTCTATTTGCATTGGATGGAGAGCTTTATACTTCTGCCACGGGAAATTATCCGGTATTGTTCTTAGATAAAGGAAAGGCTTATATAGAGGATGTTTTGTGCAAAATATGGGTGGAAGGTGACGGCATATCTCTGGATAATCTGTTTTGTAACCGTTATTCTAAAGAGGAAGGCTTATATGTTTTTACACCTTCATACGGTACCATGAACAGACTTGACGTAAGTCACTTAAATGCGGTTATTTCAAATGGCGAGGTCAGGGGTCTTATTGCAAGAAATAAATCCTATGAAATTCCAAAGGACGGATTTTTAATAAGCGCAATTGGCAAAAAAGCAAGAACAAGGCTTGAGGAGCTTGTAAAGCCGGGCATGAGGCTTGAGCTTAAATATGATATCCATAAAGATGAGCAAACCATTACCGGATATGATTGGGCCTACGAGTGCGGAAGCTGGATTCTTAAAGACTATGAAATTGTCGCTCCCGAAAAGGACGGGTGGGTAGGAACCCTGCAAACCCGCGTTCCACGTACAGCTGTAGGGGTAAAGGAGGACGGAACGGTGGTGTTTCTTGTAGCAGATGGAAGACAAAAAGGTTTAAGCGACGGACTTACCGGCAAGGAATTGGGACAAAAGCTTCTTGATTTAGGGGTAAAGGACGCCGTTAATCTCGACGGCGGAGCATCCTCCGAAATGATAATAGAGGGAAATATAGTAAACAGTCCATCAGCAGGCCGCGAGAGAATGCTGCCCTGTGGTTTCATAATTAAGTAAGACCTAAAGGGGAGAATTCCTTACTGATTTCGGAATAACTTTGGTCTTGACTCAATTTATCAAGCAGTAATTTTTTAGCCTGTTCTTTTTGCAAGCTAAGCTCTTTTCGTACAGATAAGGTTTGCAAAGCAGCTCTTGACTCATCAGAAAGAACCGTTTTAATTTCATTCGTGCTTATTACCAGCTGCCGAAGAATAGAAATTATATTTAGTTTATTAATATCACATTGCTCGTAATCTCTATATCCGTTTTCTAAAATATTTGGTCATATTAAGCCTTGCATAGTATAATACTCTATGGCTTTTTTTGTTAAGCCGGTGGTTTTACTGACTTCATTTATTAACATATTTATCACCTCAGTATGAGCATAAGCTAACACCCTGGGTACTAGTCAAGAATTTTTTTCAGTGTTTTATTTATCAATGTAGTAGATGCAGTGAGTGATAATTGAAAGCTATCATTCTGAATAGATCGAAGCGAAATGAAGAATCTTTTATGTTGAAAAAAAGATCCTTCGCTAAAATTCAGGATGACATTTTTTAAGCTAAGAAGTGATAAGTCGCTTACAAATATAGTATTTATCTAAAACAAGAATGGGGTATTAAACCATTTGAAAATGTTTTATAATATAACTAAATAAAAATATCTCCCGCCGCCTATAAAGGCGGGGGTCAGTTTAATTATTAGCGGAGGAGAATTAAGTATGGCAAAACGTGGATTTCCCATGGGCATGGGCGGTATGGGAGGAAATATAAACAATCTTATGAAGCAAGCCC
>CAZPIS010000219.1:0-3305 GCA_964586745.1 uncultured Ruminiclostridium sp. | reverse complement strand
GGATTTTAAGTCCGTTGTGTCTGCCAATTCCACCACTCGAGCGAAAATTACAGCATTATTATTCTACAACAGGACATAAATAGTGTCAAGACGCCTTTTATTCGATAGCCGGATATACAATTTTCAGCCTTGCTTGATAATAAACTTCTCAACATATACAGCCGATTCCTTGTTAAGTTCAGCCTCAACTACAGAAGCATTCTCCTCATACTCTACCGAAAGAACCTTTCCGTTCTCATAAAGCCACGGCAGAACTCTTACCTCTGAAAAAGGTATTGATAATATATATTTGGCTCGTACCTCGCAAAGCTGTTCATTAAAATACTCTTTAAGGATGTCAAGACCAAGCCCTGTTTTCGCGGATATTTCGATGACAGGGCGATCAGACGTAATTCTTAAGTCCTCAGTATCGGTATGCTTATCAATCTTGTTTAAAGCAATAATTGAAGGCTTCTGCCCCGCTCCAAGTTCGTCCAGTATACTGTCCACTATACGGATATGATCTTCAACATAAGGATCAGATGAATCAGCTACGATTACCAGAGCATCGGCATACAGTACCTCTTCCAAAGTCGACTTAAATGCGTCTAAAAGGTGGTGAGGCAATTTTCTGATAAAACCTACAGTGTCTGTAACCAGAATCGTATTATTATCGTCAAGCACAAGCTGACGTGTTGTTGTATCCAAGGTAGCAAAAAGTTGGTCCGCGGCATACACATCCGCACCGCAAAGAGTATTTAATAAAGTAGATTTCCCCGAATTTGTATAGCCTACCAAGGAAACAACCGGTACGCGATTCCTTTTTCTTTCTACTCTTAGTATTCCCCTTTGTTTTTTTATTTCTTTGAGCTGTGCCTTAAGAAACGATATCTTCCGTCGAATATGTCTTTTATCTGTTTCCAGCTTTGTCTCACCGGGGCCTCGGGTGCCAATTCCTCCACCCAGACGGGATAGTACCAAACCCAGGCCCTGAAGCCTTGGTAGATTATATTCCAATTGAGCCAGTTCAACCTGAATCTTACCTTCTCTGCTTCTAGCGCGTTGAGCAAAAATATCAAGAATCAGCCCTGCTCGATCCAAAACCTTTACACCCAAGGCTTCCTCAAGATTCCTTTGTTGTGAAGGAGAAATTTCTTCATCAAATATTACCATATCGACTTCGGTGGTTTGAACCAGCAATTTAAGCTCATCAACCTTACCTTTGCCTATAAAAAATGTTGAGTCCCGCCCTTCCCGACTCTGTATAATCTTAGATACAACAATGGCTCCGGCTGCCTGGGCGAGCTCCTTGAGCTCAATCATGGAAATATCTGCTTCACTGACTCCATAAATATTTTTTGTTTCCTGAGTCTTTATACCTACCAATATGGCTCTTTCATCTACGTTTTGAAGATTTTCGGTATGCTCTTTTAAAAACTCATCAGCCTCACTTATATATTCAATTAAGGCCTCAAAATCTTCCTTATCAACAAAGTAAGGACCAAAAATCTCCGTATCCCCCACTGCTACCGGGGACGGAACTGCTACATATATTTCGTCCGGCATTTGGTTTTTTACACCTACCGCCGCTATCATATCCAACCTTAAAAGCTTTAAAGAACTGATATCAACAGCAGATAACATACCCCCGGAACCGGGATGCGTATGGATACATCTTATTCCTGTCAAGCGGATTTTACTTCTTCGGCCTTCAACCTCATTTAAATCAACCGTCCTGTAATCACCAACGCTAACATCTATAATGCGTCCTTTTCTATCAATATAGACCGCTATTTCTCTGTTTATTGCTCCTGATATGCTAGAAATTACATTTATTAATTCTTCTGTCCAGAGCTTTTCCTGAGGAATTTCCAGATTGTAAATACTTTCAAGGGCTTCAATAACACTATTTTTTAAGCCCTCTGTACTACCATTGATATCCATTTTTACCTTCCATATTTTCGCCTACGCTAAATTGACTTGATAGACCTGATTGTCTTTATTATATATTGATTTTTTCAACTTGTCTTTATATTTGTTCCTATTTTTTCTGATATATAACCCTGCTTACTAATACGCAAGATTTAAAATGTTTATTATGTCTTCTTTATGCAGCTCCTCGGAATAATTAGCAAGGTGCTCATCCTTCAAACACAGCTCCGAGATTTTATCAAAATTCGTTCTTTTAACTCCGATTTCAGAAAGACAAATCGGGATATCCATTTTTATATGAAACTCAGTAGTCATATTACGTATAGCCTGTTGAAATTTTCTTCCTCTTTCGTAAAACGGAGTCTCCGAATAAATATCTGGCCCCTTTAAAGGAAGTAATAGCTCACCATAGTACTCATCATTCTTTATCATATTATGTTCCAGACAATGTGGAAGTATAACAGAAACAGCTTCTCTATGTGAAACTTTACAGCATTCGGTAAGACCCTTTGCAATTGCGTGGATAATTCCCCCTTTGGAATTTAAAAATCCCATCCCTGATAAAAGCGCGCCGTTAGAAAGACCATACCGAGCTTTTTTATCCCTGTATTTTTTTAGAATTACAGGCAGGCTCTCGGCAGCAAGCTTAATTGCAGAAAAAGCATAGGCATCACTTACAGGGTTTTTCTTAAGCGATGTATATGCCTCAATGCCGTGACATAGCGTGTCAAGGGCTGAAAGCACTGTGTCTCTTATTGATAAGTTAAAGGCAAACTTTGGATCTAAAACCACTAAATCAGGTTCTCCGATTATTTCTGTTCCCGAGCTTGCGATGGGTACTGCAACAAATGTAATATCATTATTCGCGTCCGGTTCCTTAATCAGCTTGGTTCTGATATTATTACCCAATTCAAAGGCTGAACCGTCTCCCAAGGTAATCAGAGAATCGCATTCATGGTTTTTATATTCCGATATTCCTTCTTGTAAGCACTCATCATCGATAGGTCTGCAGTATAAAAAAATTTCCCCATGAACCAATGCCGAGCCTTCCAAAGCTTTAATCAGCATTTTTTGTATACCCCTATCGATATACTCCCTTTGACAAATAATTAAGGGACAGCGTTTTCCCCTTTTGTTAAGCTCAAACGGTATTTTTTCTAAGGCTTGATAACCGGACAGTATTTTAGTCTTGTTCAAAAATTCATAATATTGAGGAATCATACCGACACAACCTTTTCTTATGGTTTTAACCACTTATCATTTGTATAAAAAAACTATATCACATAAGCAATCTTTTTGAGTGAATCAGGAAATAACACGATAAAATTTACCGCGCAACATAAGAATAATGCGAACTAACGTTGTCATTTAAACGGAGCACAGTGTAGCAAAGA
>CAZPIS010000218.1:0-3306 GCA_964586745.1 uncultured Ruminiclostridium sp. | reverse complement strand
ATTATAAACTCTACATTAAACATAACTAATGAGAAGGGTGAACTTTTAAACCTATGATAAAGGAAGAGAAAAATATGCAGATACCATCATACCTTGTAAATGAGCATTTTGATGACCGCTATTTCGATGTTGTAAATGCACTGGACGAAGCACAACAGATTCACTTTATAAATAATAATCTTCTCGAACGAATCACAAAGTCTATAAATGGAAAAGACCATCTTATAATAGGAGAGACAGGCTTTGGTGCAGGGCGTACGGTTGTTGCGCTTATGGAGTATGCCAAAAACAATAATTTAAGTAATGCTTATATTGAGTATTATTCTGTTGAATTATATCCTATTACTCCTGCCAGAATGGAATCAATTCTAAGTGGATTTAAGGATCGTGTTCAAGAGGAGATAGATACACTGATAAAAGCCTATGAGAGCATTGATACACAGGTATCGGGATGGCATCAGGTGAAAATAAGTCGAGCATTTGGAACTATTGAACTGAATCTTTGGATTGGAGAAGCTCTCGAAATGGTGCAGGCTTTGGAAAAACCCTGCGATTTGTGGTTCTTGGATGGCCATGGCCCCAAAAAGAATCCTTCGATTTGGAGGCATGAATTACTGATGGCAATAGGAGATAAAACAAAAGCCGGAGGTACCTGTTCATCTTTTACTGTTGCAGGTGAGGTGCGACGCACTCTTGAAGAAGCGGGATTTACAATTAATAAGTTACCCGGGTGCGGAGGCAAGAATCTTGTGCTTCAGGGAATAAAGAATTAATAATTTTTTATTAATAAGTTTTTATAGTAAAATTAAAAACTATTGAAAAAAGCTCCATCGAGTAATCGGTGGAGTTTTTCATGTATAGAGCTATTTTTAAAGAAAATATGCACCGATATTGTATGATACCGCTGATTTCATTGCCGTGTTAAGTGACATATAATGTAATTAATTAAAAAAGATAATAATTTATTAATTTATAGACAATATGAGAAAAGTATAGTAATATATGTAATAACAAGCTGTGTAAAATTTGGCATAAGGTGGTTGTTTATGTCACAAATTAAGTTGGCTATTGCAGATACCGATGACTTATTTCTGGAAAAATTCAGTACATATCTTCAAAAAAATAAAGTTTCCGGATTTTCTTTGGAATTATTCACAGATAAAAATAAATTTGCCGATTGGTTCAGAAATGGTGGAAATGCTGATCTGGTAGTTGTATCCTCTTCTCTATATAATGAGCTGGTAGAAAAACCAGATAATAAGAATCTATTTCTTTTACGAGATTGCGCAGAAAGTCTGGTGCCTCAAGGTATAAAAGGTATGAATAAATACAGGCCTGCAGATCAGATTATGAAGGAAATCTTATCCTTGTGCGCCGAATACATTCCAAGGGATATAAACGGTGAGACAAGAAATGGACAAATCAATCTGATTTTGTATGCTGATGGGAGCGATGCTTTAAATCCTCTGGCGCAAGGAATTGCCTATATCAACGCTGTAAGGGGTAAGAAAGTCTTTTGTATGAATCTAGATGAGTTTTCAAATACCGAAACATTTTTTAATAGTAATAACACAAAGGGTTTAAGTGAGATGCTCTATTATGCCAAGTCCAAGAAAGATAATCTATCGCTTAAAGCTGAAGTTTGTACTTCTTATGATGCGGCGACAGGTATCTATTTTATGAAAGGACACAATAATCCGGAGGATGTTAAGAACCTTAATGAGGAAGAATTATCTGCCTTGATTAAAGCAGTGCAAAGAAGCTCACCATATGAAGAAATAGTCATTTCCAGAGCTTTTTTGACAGATTCTATCACAATGAAACTTCTAAATGAGGCTCACAGAATTTATATAACAGCTTTAAACTATCCGTCTTCATTAGATAGATTGCAAAAAATCAGAAGACTGATTAGCAGATATGAAGAAGAAAAAGGATATCAGTTTAAAGAAAAAGTTACCTTTTGTATAAGCTCCATTATTAATGGTCAGCTACCGGTGAATTTAGATTATCCGGGTTTTAAAATAATTAATTTGCCATATTCGGATAATAGAGATTCAAGATCATCTCAGCCATCAAATGAATATTTTTCAGCTCTCGAAGCAGCTTTGAATAGAATAGAGGGGTAAGCCAATGGCTAATATTTCGGAAATAATTAAGGAGATAAGAAAAGAAGTTGCTTTAAGCACCGATTCCACCTTGAATTATAATGCTGAGGAATTTGATAATAAGCTTTTGGAGCAAATAGAGGGTATTTGTTTTTCAAAAGGGTTAACTGATTCTTTTAGTGTTGTAGAAATCAAATATATTGTTGATACCATATTTAATCAAATGCGGAGACATGATGTAATTGAGCCTTTAATAAAGGACGGAAGCATCACCGAAATCATGATAAACGGGCCCGAACAGTTATTTATAGAAAGAAACGGAACAGTTGTGGAAACTGATATTGTTTTCGAAAATAAAGAAAGGCTGGAAGACCTTATACAAAACATGGTGGCACGGGTAAACCGCAGCGTAAATGAAGCCGAGCCGGTTGTAGATGCAAGGCTTGAGGATGGGTCAAGAGTGAATGTGGTATTGCCTCCCATAGCTCTAAACGGTCCTTTGGTAACCATACGAAAGTTTCCCGAAAAACCTATGAATATAGATGACTTAATCCGCTATGAGTCCATAAATAAAGAGGTTGCTTTGTTTCTGGAAAAGCTGGTTAAAGCTAAATACAATATTTTTATCTGCGGAGGAACCGGCTCAGGCAAAACCTCATTCTTAAATGCCTTGTCTTCGCTTATACCCAAGGAGGAAAGAATAGTCACTATTGAGGATTCAGCCGAACTTCAGCTTTTTTCCATCAAAAATATTGCCAGACTGGAAACCCGTAATGCAAATACCGAGGGCAAGGGGGAGATAAATATGAAAGCGCTAATTAAGACTTCCTTGCGTATGAGACCGGAGCGGATAATTGTAGGTGAAGTACGTGGAGAAGAAGCTTTAGATATGCTGCAGGCAATGAATACAGGCCATGACGGATCAATGTCTACGGGTCATGCCAACTCGACTCTTGACATGCTTTCGCGCTTGGAAACCATGGTTTTGATGGCTGCTCTTTTACCCCTTGAAGCAATTAAAAAGCAGATTGCTTCGGCTCTGGATATTATTATTTTTCTTTCCAGACTGAGAGACCATACCAGAAGAGTTTTGGAAATTACCGAGGTTGTTGGATATAAAGACGGAGAGATACTTCTTAGCCCTCTTTATCAATTTGAGGAGACAGGAGAGGGTATTAATGGGAGAATTGCCGGACACCTC
>CAZPIS010000217.1:0-3343 GCA_964586745.1 uncultured Ruminiclostridium sp. | reverse complement strand
TTCAGTATATACTCCACACCGTCTTGAGCTTTATAAACCATTCTTACGGCCTGCGCTTTAATGGTTATTCCGCGTTCTCTCTCAATATCCATGTTGTCAAGAACCTGCTCATCCATTTCTCTTGATGTAAGAGCACCGGTTTTTTCGAGCAGTCTGTCTGCCAAAGTGGATTTACCGTGGTCAATATGTGCTATAATGCAAAAATTGCGTATTTTTTTCTGTCTTTCCATTCCCATACTTTTATAACTCCAGTAAAAAGCATATTATTTCAAATTAGTCTCTAATCAGTAATTATTACGCAGTAACAAGGTTCCCGGGACCCATTTGCAATCTTTGATTGCCATAATGGGTGGGGTTCTTATTATACCATAAGCATTTTCCCCGTACAATCACATCGTCCTGACAGAATTCAGAATTCATATATTTATTTATGCTACATTTAAATGATATGTCCATCATAAATATAAGCTAGGGTAACTCAGTTCATATAAGGATAATCATGGATTCTAATCTGATTTTATCAATTTGTTTGGCAACCCTAGCCGGCCTATCAACCGGTATTGGCGGTTTGTTAGTGGTAATCTTTAAAAGGACCAATACAAAACTTTTATCAATAATGCTAGGATTCTCAGCAGGTATTATGATTTATATTTCATTTATCGAGCTTTACCAGGAGTCTCAAACAAATCTATGTAGTATACACGGCCTTGTTGGCGGTAGAATACTAACCGCTTTGTCATTCTTCTTTGGGATTACTCTTATGGCTTTAATAAATGAGTTTATTCCAGAGCCTGACCATCCCCATAGAGCAAAAAGAATAGAATCTATAAATAAGCAGGACTTCTCAGGCAGTAATAAGAACACCGTGAAGCTTCTTAGAACCGGTATATTTACTGCGATAGCCGTAACCCTTCACAATTTCCCCGAGGGTATAGCCTCTTATGTTTCAACAATGAAGAATTCAGCTCTGGGTGTGTCGATTGCTTTAGCCATAGCTATTCACAATATACCTGAAGGAATAGCGGTATCCGTTCCGGTTTATTATGCCACCGGTAATAGAAAAAAAGCCTTCTTTGCTTCCCTTTTTTCAGGTTTATCTGAGCCGTTAGGTGCTATAATCGCCATGGCTGTTCTTGGTCCATTGATTACCGACACAATGTTCGGAATTATTTTTGGAGCTGTTGCCGGTATAATGGTATATATCTCACTTGATGAGTTATTGCCTACATCAAGAGAATACGGAGAGCACAATCTTTCTATTCTGGGATTGATGTTGGGAATGGCGGTTATGGCCATAAGTGTCATCTTTATTTTCTAAAATAAGACAATTAGCTCTAATGCTTTAACACCAATTAAATCATACCGGAATATGACAATGTTAAAACCCAACCGAATACAGTAATGATTGATAATAATGACGTCACAACTACTATTTCGCCTGCCAATTCAGCATTTCCTCCAAGTTCTTGAGCCATTGGAAAAGAAGATGCTGCCACAGGTGACGCAAATAGAGCCATTATAGTGGCTAATTCCATCCCTCTGATTCCCAATAAAATCGCAATTGATATAAACACAAAGGGCACAATAATCAATCGTCCGGTGCATGCTACCATCAGAGGCTTTGTATGTCGTTTCAGAGCTTTAATTGTAAATGTTCCACCAAGACACAATAAAGAAATCGGGGTTGCTAATTTCGATACGCTCTCCACCTGATTTAAGAGCAGTTCAGGTATTTCCAGCTTGGTTAACAAGAAAAACATCCCCAAAATCCCTGAAAAAACCATCGGGGTTTTTATTACATTAAATAATAAACCCTTTTTATTGTTCTTTTTATCAGAATACATCTCAAAAAGTAATACTGCTATCACACTAAAAAGGGGTACTACAATCGCTGATAACAATGCAACCATCCCCATGTCGACATTGGGATAAATAGCTTGTATTATACATATTCCAAATATAACAAAGTTGCTGCGATATATCCCCTGCATTACAACAGGCTGATCCCATTTTTCTTTTATCACACGTGGTATTAAAAAATATAAAATTAAGCACAGTGCAAATATAGCAATCAGTGCGTAAGCTATCAGCTTCATATTCAAACTATTTGCCAAATTAGATTTATAAATATTAATAAACAATAACGCCGGAATAAAAACATAAAAGGTAGCCTTGCTAAACATTTTAAATCCGCTTTCGGCTACCAGCTTCAATTCTCTCATTAAATATCCAAGAGCCAGCATGAAAAAAATCGGAAAAATTACTTTAAAAGATAGAACTAAGTATTGCATTGTATTATAACCCCTCAGTACACATAGCTGTAGTAAATAGAATCAATTTTAATAATAGCATAAATTTATTTAATTAACACTTATTTATTAATTTGTTTCAATTCGTAGTTTAATTAACCTGAGGCAGTTAGTTAGCTGAAGGTGCTGCACTGTGAGCGAAGATCAAAGCAATAAAATAAGGCCGGTTTATAACCGGCCCATTGCACTATTCTTGTTCAAAGCTCGCACATTCGGTATCGCTCTCGGCAGTTGCAGTTGTTGGTTTGTTTTTTGCAACCTGTATATTCTCCAAGCTGCACATAGGTTCGCTTTTAGCGTGGAATCTGCATTCAGTTACTGAACATCCTATCGATTTGTTAGAATTCAAGGATAACTCACCTCCCCAATATATTATTGGTTAGGTGGTACAGTCTTATTCTATTATAATTATCTACAAATACTATTTTATCCCAATATCTTTTCTGTAATGTATGTTTTTAAAGTGTATGGATGAAACTGCCTTGTAAGCTTTTTCCCGTGCTTCTTCGATGTCATCCGCCACAGCCGTAACTCCCAGAACGCGCCCACCGTTAGTGTAAAACTTTTCCTTTTCTTTTTTTGTCCCCGCATGAAAAGCCATTATATCATCAGAATTTTTTATTGCGTCAAGACCTGTTATTTCATAACCTTTAACATAGTCTTCAGGATACCCACCGGATGCCATAACAACACAAACCGCACAATTCTGTTTCCAAGATATATCTATTGTCTCCAATTTTTCATCGATTATTGCATCAAAAATCTCTAATAAATCATTATCAAGACGAGGAAGCACAACCTGAGTCTCAGGATCACCGAAACGAGCGTTATACTCCAATACTTTAGTCCCATCAGGAGTTAACATTAACCCAAAATACAAAATGCCTTTAAAAGGTCTTCCCTCAAGATTCATGGCGTTTATGGTAGGAATAAATATTGTCCTCATGCATTCTTCCTGAAGCTCATCTGTATACACTCTGCTGGGTGAAAACGCTCCCATCCCGCCCGTATTAAGCCCTTTATCATTATCAAAT
>CAZPIS010000216.1:0-3388 GCA_964586745.1 uncultured Ruminiclostridium sp. | reverse complement strand
TATGATTTGATTATAATGTTTAAAAAGTATATAATCTTTACATGAAAGGGTTCGTAAAACAAATATGGAGGAGTCCGAATGGCTGATCTCTATTTTTTTGTTCCAAAAGAGAAAATTGAAGATGTAGTTGATTGCGGTCTTAAACTTTCCGAATGGTATGATCGCGAACTTATTTTTCCCGGAATGAGTGAAAGCAGGAAGGTATTAAAGGCTCTTCTGAACCCCAGAGACAATATAAAAATGCTTAAAAATTCAAGTTACCAATGTATTCGAATTCAAGTAGAACTCGATTATTGCAGAGTTGCTGATGGAGCCCTTTATCGTATGGGTCAGGAGAATCCCTTACTTATGGAGCAATACCGCAATAATATTGTTCTGCTGAAAGAATATGGATTCGGTAATTACAGAGAACCTGAAGTGCTTGTTATGACCTCTGTTTTACCTGAATATATTAAAGTTATCGGAGCGGCATTAGATATTCCTTTATTGTACGAAAGCTCTGAAAAACTGTATCTGGTTAATCTGCTGGAAAAGCATGAGGAGCAATATAAGGACTCAGGGAACCATTTATTATATGCTTTCTTTAAATATCTCGAAACTAAAGGGAATATATCTCGTTTTGAGGATAAAGAAGAAAAGAATGTTGTTTTTTTTAATAATGACAGCAAAGAATATACTGTGTTAAGAATCCCTTAAGGAGTGAAAACTAATTGCCCGAGTTGGAAGATCCCTCTGTTAAAATACTGAAGCTGCTTAAAAATGCAGGGAATCAATATATTTCCGGGGAAGAACTGAGCAATGAATTAGGAATGAGTCGGACAGCCATTTGGAAACGGATGGATTCAATAGAGCAAGAAGGTTTTCGTATTGAAGGCATCACAAAAAAAGGTTATCGTCTGATTAAAGAAGACCACTTAGTTGGCATCAATAGTCCCTACGGAAAATTGGCTGTTCAGAGTGAGTTGACAGGGTCTGTTTTTGGGCAGAACCTGAAATTCTTGCAGGAGACAGATTCCACAAATACTGTCCTAAAAAAAATGGCCGCTGAAAATGTACCCGAAGGGACGGTTGTATTAGCTGATATACAGACTGCAGGCAGAGGCAGAAGAGGAAAGACTTGGATATCGGCACCAAAGCTGGGTATTTGGATGTCAATTTTGTTAAGACCCAATCTTCATCCCAGCTCGGTACAGACGCTGACTCTTGCGGCATCGGTGGCTGTAGTGAACGCATTGGAGCCGATGGGAATAAATGATTTGGGAATTAAGTGGCCCAATGATATTCTTATTAATGGGAAGAAGGTTTGCGGAATACTTACAGAGCTTTCGGCAGAAGCTGAAGGGGTTGAATGGGTTATTATAGGGATAGGTCTTAATGTTAATCACTCGGAAGCGGATTTTCACCGGGATATTGCTTCGATAGCCACATCTCTCAGAATGAATGTAAATAGCGATATCGAGCTTGACCGCAGTGTGATAGCGGCAAAGATAATAGATGAAATGGGAAATGTATACCGCGAGTTTATTGATAAAGGCTCATCTTGGGTTGTTGAAGAATGGAGAAAGCGGAATCTTACGCTCGGGAAAAGGGTAAATATAATAAGCCAACTGGATAGCTTTCAAGCGGAGGTACTTGATATAACAGCTGAAGGGAAGCTAATTGTAAAAGATGATGACGGAACCGTTCACGAAATGTTTTCAGGCGTAATTTCACTTAGGGAAATTGAGTGATAAAGTAGAGCGATTCGCAATGAAATATTTAATTTTAAATCTTATAGGTTAGAATAATAAATATATCGTAAATTATAAACGGAGGATTTTTATGGAACAGAACCCAAATAATCAGAGCAACAACCAACAGCGTCAAAAACAAAGCATACAGAATACCCATCATAGGCTCGATAATAACAAGCCTATAGAAAGAGACAGACGGTTCTCTCATGGAAGAAATTCCGGTGCAGATGACAATAATATTGTGAAGTCACAGCAAGGGAACAAAGAAAAAATATCAAATCAGGATCGTATGAAAGATCGTGATAATGTCAAATATGCAACAAAAAGCCGAGATCAGAAGGTTGCCGATAAAACTAGTCGGGATGTTAAGACGACAGTAAAATCACATCAGAACAGACCATATAAATCGGATTCAGGCTTTTCTTCAGGGGAGAATGCCCACTATGGACGTAATGTTTCGAGAAATTCAAGCTCTAACGATATTCTAGGCAGAAGTATTACAACTAAACGAATTGAAACTGTTGAGGATATCCAAGCCGATATTGAGAGAATAGATAAGGATATTCAATTTGAAATCAAGCAAATTAAAGCTGTAAAGCTAGGTCTTTGATTGAGGAGTTAATATGCTTTTAACCATTGATGTAGGGAATTCCAACATTGCGATAGGTGTATATCGCGGTGATACACTTGTGGGAAATTGGCGGGTATCTACAACAAGAGAACGTACATCTGATGAAACAGGTATGCTGTTTATATCAATATTAAACCATGCAGGGGTTAGTCCTACGGACATAAAAGATGCTATTATGTGTTCGGTTGTGCCCCCCGCAATGCATTCTATAATAAATGCAATAAAGAAATACTTTGGGATTAATCCGATTTTGGTAGAACCCGGTGTGAAGACCGGAATAAATATTAAATACGAAAATCCACGTGAGGTAGGAACCGATAAAATTGCGAATGCGGTAGGCGCTCTGAAACTGTATGGGGGGCCGGTAATTATAGTAGATTACGGTACGGCGACTACCTTTTGCGCGATAAGCCGCAAAGGGGATTATTTGGGTGGCGTAATCTGTCCGGGTATAAAAATTTCTGCGGATGCTCTTTTTGATAAAGCTTCTATGCTTCCTCGTATAGAAATAACAAAACCTAAGCATATTATTGGAAGAACTACAGTAAACAGTATGCAATCAGGGATAATTTATGGATTTGCAGGTCAGACCGATTATATTGTTACCTTAATGAAGCAAGAAATGCCCGAGGATAATGTTAAGGTTGTTGCTACGGGAGGTATGGCCAATCTTTTTGCATCGGAATCAACCATGATAGATGAAGTTAACACTCTTTTGACATTAGAGGGGCTAAAGGCTATTTATCAGATGAATTCTATAGTTTAATCCAAGCCGTTTAATGCAATAATGAGAAATAGGGAGTAATAGCGAGTTTGAGTGAGTTAATTTAAGAGATTGCCTTATTATTGCCAAATATCGGGCAAAATCGCTTGCCATCGTTGTTTGATTCTAGATGAGAAATTGATTATTATTGTATTAGCACTCGCTCAAGGTGAGTGCTAATAAGAAGATTACCCGTGATACGGGAAAAAATAAGGAGGTTTACCTATGAATATTAAGCCACTAGCAGAAAGAGTTGTAATT
>CAZPIS010000215.1:0-3390 GCA_964586745.1 uncultured Ruminiclostridium sp. | reverse complement strand
TACGGATCAGGGTTTAAGGAACCCGCCGGAGGTAAAGGCTACGTTATGCAATATGTGCTTTTCCGCGCAGAGAAGCCGGGAGAATATCTTGTAATTAATAAAGGAGAAATGATAGCACAACCCGGACCATCGGGCAGCGGGTCGTATTCCTTCCTGTCATCTCGTTATGATCTTACTAAGGTATTCGGGCAAGGGACTGTCTATCCCGCTAATCCCATAAGCGGTGAGCAAGCTGTTATGCTATATGCGGTGATAACAAGGCGTGACGGGGAAATTACAGGAATGACTCCCGCACAAAAAGCTTCGAAGCTTGGCATAGATGGTATTGTTGACAGAAGCAGGCTTTCCGGTTATATGGACAACCAGTCCTCTGTTTCAATGGCAGTTAAGCTTTATTGTACCAAGGCAAATATTAATCCTGATTTTATGAAACCGTCCAGAGTTATAATCATTGGAAACGGAGCCGAAATAGACTCCCGATTATATCCTTATGTGGCTTTGGGTTTGGATTTGGAATTTACCACTCTGAACAATAGCAGATTTGACGCAAATGGAAGAACAACCGTTGGTAATATGCTGGACATGATATCCAAGGCGTTAGAAAAGCTTAACTGATGACTCAAAAGGAGAGCAAGTTTATGGACAGAAGAATTAAATTTAAAATAATAGCCATCCTGCTTATACTAACCTTCGTGCCGGGGTTTATGCCGAATTTCAACATTTTTGCCGAGACTATGCTTTTGCAGCCACCCAGCCAGAACCGGGTTACAGATATAGGCTATGTTGAGAATGTAAACAGCAGCGAATGGTATGCAGATCTTGGGTGGAATTTGTCCGGCGTTGTTTTTCCCGGAGATGCCGATGAAAAGTATATAATTATTGGAATGAATGAGGTTGCAACAGGTACGGGAGAATTTCTTCAAGAGGTTATGACCATTCCCTTAAACGGTGTCGCTACAAGCTTTAACTTTACCGAGTATACTCCTGAAGGTATTAAGCACGGAACTATTTATGAAACCTATTTAAAATCATCATATACAATAAATACACCTACAGGGCAATACACCATCATTTCGCAAAAATCTAACCCCGCTAAGTTTCTTACAGGACTTCATGTGTCTGTGGAGCTTATTCCCGGCACCAATAACATGAAAATCAAATGGGATGATGTATGGGACACCACCGGTCGCATAAATTATAAGATTTTGATATCAGATACCAAGGGATTTACTCAACCGCCGCCTATTCCGGACATAGTATCAACCGAAATAGGAAAAGCAGGTTCAAACGTTACAATAAACAGTGCGGAGAAAAAGCTTGAGTATGTGTATACCCATGCCATGCCCGGTCGGGAATACTCAATAAAGGTTGTTCCACTCCCCAATGCCAGCGTTGCATACGCCACTGCAGAAGAGATTGAGGCGGTAACAATTAAAACAGATATTCTTCTTAAGGCTCAGAAGGTAGGCTATAATAACGAAGGGGATACTATTTGGAAGCTTTTCTGGAATCCTATCGTTAAGGGAAGTACTTTTACCCGTGTTGATTACGAGCTGTACCGATATGTAAATAATGATCCGGAAGGAAAGTTGTATAGGCTTATCCCTGATATCGACAGTTATCAGATAACAGTTAAAAAGGATGACGTCTTATCCTACAGCTTTAAGATTGATGCCAAAGCCTATGCGCCGGGATCAACGGCTCCTATTGATTTTAGATCAAACAATAAGGTAGAACTTAAGGAACAGATTCCCCAACAGCCTCAGGCTCCCGAAATTATAGATTCTTTTCCCGATGCTGACTCAACTTTAAAATACGAAGATTTATTGACTCCATTTGGCGCCTCAATTTTTTGGAAACCACCAAAAACAGGCGAAGGCCTTATAGACAGTGAGACAACATATGATATTTATTTGTTGGAAAATATAAAGGATGTTGAAAACCCGCCATCAAACTTTATAATTGCTTCAAACCTGACCATAAGCGAGGCGAATATGATCAGAAGCAATGCAACTGGTGATATTATTGGGTATAGATACAATCTTGATGGATTGAAATCTAATTCTACATATTATTTTGTTATATATGCGAAAAAAAGCTATCTGGTGGAAAGTCCGGCCGATGGATTTATGATAACAATGCCTTATTTATCAAAGAAATCGGTGAAGGTAATTATAACAAAGCCCGATGCGGGAAGCGACAGACCTATAGCTCCGGCGGCACCGCCCTTTGGATTAAAGATTAATGCTGACGGTTCTGATAGTGTTACTCTTACCGGAGCCACACTGGTACTGGATAAAAAATGGTATGCTTTTTATAATGACATAGATTCACGCTGGGACCAGGTACCCGAAGATGATTATATTGAAAACGATCTGCTTGAGTCCGGTGATGAGGGCTATGATAATAAAAAAGTAGGTAAAAAAGTTGAATATCAGACCGGATGGTCAATAGTTCCCCATGTAGTAAACTACAATGAGGCGATTAACGTTATTCGAATGAGAAATAATAGGGATCCGGTGCAAATTGTTTACAGTGATTTATTCCCTAATTCCGATATTACAGCTTTTGAAGTACCGCAACAGAAGGTTAATATTCCTAATATTGAAGATGGCGAGGATCAGACCGTTAGCTTTAATATATCAGGGCTTAACGATAATACAACATATCTTGTCTGGGTCACTATAGAAAATCAGAACGGAGTTTCTTCCTACCCCTCCGATACTATAATTATTACAACCCCTGTAGATGTTCCGGACCATCCGGTAACCCCGACTGTGCCCGATGATTTAAAGGGCATTGCAGCCTCGAGTTTTGTGGATCTTTTTTGGACGTATTTTACCGATATGAATTACGAAATCAAGGGAGGCACCAGCGATAAGCTGGAACAAACTACTATAACAAAGCAGGTAAGCTTTGCGGAAATAAAAAGGAATACTTTTTTCAGGGTTGATTCCCTTTTACCTGACACGGTTTATTATTTCTGGATAAAAGCCATAAGCACAAACAATCAGGGGCAAACTATCGAATCGGAATACAGCAACCCTCTGGTTATAAAAACTCAAGCTTACAAACCGCCTGCACCTCCTACCGGATTCGGCGTGGATAATGGACCAAACGGGGTTACGGAAAGCAGTATAAACTATATATGGACAAATGAAGAAGGAATGTCATATTATTTAGAGTTTTCCGATGATTTAAACTTTACCGATTCCAGTATGATTCAAGTAAGCGGCGGAACACATACAGCCGGTGGCTTGATATCCAATAGACGTTATTATGCAAGGCTTTATGCTTATGACCCTAAAACCACGCTTAGAAGTATGCCTACCCGTACTATTATGGTAATTACCAACAAGGGTAAAAGCGAGTATGACAGTAGTTTTGACC
>CAZPIS010000214.1:0-3396 GCA_964586745.1 uncultured Ruminiclostridium sp. | reverse complement strand
TTAGGCCCGTCTTCGAAGCAGGCAGTACTGACTAGGATACTGCGCCATCCTGATGATTTTTACTATGAGAAAATATTATACACTAAATCCTCTTATTATGCAAATAACAGTCCTACCATGATACCTAATGCGGCGCCGGCAAATACTTGTATCGGCGTGTGGCCTAAAAGCACCTTTAATTCTTTGTCCACCCTTATTTCCCGTGAATGATAAACAAGCTTGTTAAGAATTTCCGCCTGTTTCCCAGCCGCTCTTCTTACGCCTGTAGCATCTGCCATTACGATAAAGGAAAGAATGGTAGCAATCGCAAATTCACTTGAATGTAACCCGTTATTCACTGCCATAACTGTAGCAAGACATACTGAAATAGCACTATGTGAGCTTGGCATTCCTCCGGAAGCAACAAACTTTCTGAAGTCAATTTTCTGGTGCTGAATTAAATGATTGATAAATTTAATCAACTGGGCTAAAAACCATGAAAAAATAGGCAGGGTTATAGCCGTATTGCGAAAAAAACTCTCCACCTGTGTCAATTTGTACCTCCCCCGTACATGTCCCGATTATTTATCTCTTTCTGCGATAAAAACCGCAATTTGAGTTAAAAATTCATTATTTTTCATTCCATCCAATGCATTCACTGCATTATTAACAGAAGTATTTAAAAGCTCCTTTGTCTTTTCAACTCCCAATATGCTAATAAAAGTGGATTTATTATTAGCAGTATCGCTTCCTGTAGATTTACCTACAATTTCACTGTCACCCTCTAAATCAAGAATATCGTCTTTTATTTGAAATGCAAGACCAATATTATCAGCATAAATCTCAAGCTTTGAAGCTACATCTTTTTCTGCATTATAGAGTATGGTCGGAGCCAACACCGAAGCCTTTATTAATGCGCCTGTCTTCTTTTTGTGCATTTGACAAAGCAAATCATATGAAATATCGGTTTTCTCCGATTCCATGTCTATTACCTGTCCTCCGATCATTCCTCTCGTCCCGGATGCCATGGCCACCATATATGCAGTTTTTGAACGAAGAGCAATCTTATCCTCATCCCTCAATATTTCCCCCAACATTATTTCGAATGCTAAGTTCAGCAGCCCATCCCCTGCAAGAACTGCCATAGCCTCCCCAAACATCTTGTGATTAGTTAACTTACCTCTTCTATAGTCATCGTTATCCATGCACGGAAGATCATCATGGATCAACGAATAGGTGTGAATCAATTCAATTGCTCCTGCAAATGGGATAAGCTCTTTTATATCACCTTTGAGCATATCGCAAACAGCCAGTGACAAAACAGGTCTGATTCTTTTCCCTCCGGACGTCAGACTGTATTTCATAGCATCATAAACTTTCTTTTCTGGGAAATCTTCACCCAACAGACCTTCCGATGTCAGAATGCCCTTAAGCCACTCCTCTGCAATATCTAAATATTGTTTATACTTGTCGGTGAAATTCATTATCATAAGTCATCAGGCTGAAAGTCTTTCTCGATGACTCCTTCCTTTCCCTCAATTAAGAGTGTGATCCTTTTTTCAATATCGTCCAATCTCTTATTGCAGATCCGGACAAGACCTATGCCCTTTTCAAACAGTTTTATTGATTCCTCCAACGGCAATTCCCCGCTTTCAAGCATATTAACTACGCTTTCAAGTTCCAGGGCAGCCTGCTCATATGTAATATCAACCTTTTCTTCCTTCTTAGCCATTTTCTTTTCCTTCCTGCCTTTATAGTATTTTATCACAGACAGCGCTGAATTTTCCGTCAGTAATTGTTATAAGCAGCTTATCACCGGGTCTTAATACTTTTACAGACCTTATCAGGTTGCCTTCTTCATCCTGAATAACTCCATACCCTCTGCTTAGTACGGTTAGCGGGCTTAAAGCATTTAGTTGTGCAGCGGCAGTCTTTAATGCCGTTCTTGCTCTTTCCAAACCTGTTCTGCTATGAAGTATCAGGCTGCGCTCAATTGTATCCATACTAAGTCTTTTTTGATTGACAAGATCTAAAGGTTTTTTCAGGCTTCTTGCACTTTGCAGTCTTGACAACCTGTCCCTCTCCTTTTTAAGACCATAAGCCAAATAATTTGTGAGTCTTTTCTCAACTAATACCAAATTATCTTTTAAAGCTTTTTTTTCAGGCATAACCAATTCAGCAGCCGCAGAAGGTGTAGGTGCCCTTAAATCGGATACAAAATCCGAAATTGTAAAATCTGTTTCATGGCCTACCGCCGAGATTATGGGAATGTCTGATTTCGAAATGGCTATGGCAAGCCCTTCGTCATTAAAAGACCATAGATCCTCAAGAGACCCTCCACCTCTTGCAAGAATTATTACATCCACATTCTTAATTGTATTAAAGCACCTAATGCCGCCAATTAATTGCGCAGGTGCTTCGGCTCCCTGCACGGCAGATCCGTATACTATTATTCTGGTATTAGGATATCGTCTTTTCAATACTTGAATTATATCCCTGACAACCGCTCCGGTGAGCGATGTAATAACGCCAATGGCCCGGGGCAATACCGGTAACTTCTTTTTCCGGGCGCTATCAAAAAGGCCTTGGCACTCAAGCTTTGTTTTAAGCTGCTCAAAAGCCAAATATAACGCTCCGGTACCATCGGGCTGCATGTCATCTACGTAAAGCTGATAAGCTCCTCCCTGCGGATAAACCGACACATAACCTCTGGCTAAAACACGCATGCCTTCTTCCGGTTTAAACTTTAACCGGCTGTTTTGTGTTCTGAACATTACACATTTTATAACCGCTCCTTGGTCCTTTAGTGAAAAATACATATGACCGGAAGTATGAAATTTAAAATTTGAAATCTCACCGGAAATCCAGACATTAGAAAGCAGCATGTCACTATCAACAAGCTGCTTTATATATGTTGTTAATTCGGTAACGGTCAATGTTTTTTCCATGATTATTCCTCCGAATCAATAACGGTATTATCCTCTAATTCGGCAAATACTTTCCCTAAAACGCCGTTAACAAATGTTTTAGATTGTTCACCACTATATTTTTTAGCCATTTCGACTGCTTCATTTATAGAAACATTAACAGGAATATCTTTTCTGAATTTAATCTCATAACAGGAAAGCCGCATAATAGCTAAATCCACTTTTGGCATTCTATGAATGGTCCATCCCTTGGCATGAATTGAAATCAGATTATCAAGCTCACTTTCATTTTTAATGACACCGTTTACCACGTCCAGCAGATACTCTACATCCTGTGTTTCGTTAATCTCTTGTTCTTCTATGAAACGATTGATTTGTTCCTCAATATCATCCCGCTGTATCTGAACCTGGTAAAGCAATTTCATGGCATTTTCCCGTGTTTCTCTTCTTCCCAAGGGTTGTCCCTCCATATCCTATCTTCAAAGATCAT
>CAZPIS010000213.1:0-3418 GCA_964586745.1 uncultured Ruminiclostridium sp. | reverse complement strand
TGTCCAGCGCCATTATTATCAGCATCTTGAAGGTAAAGAAACCTCAACTAATTCGGTAGCGACAATTTTTGCCTGGACCGGAGCCCTAAGAAAAAGAGGTCAGCTTGATAATATTCCTAAGCTGGAAACCTTTGCAGATATGCTTGAGAAAGCGTGCTTACAAACCATAGAAGAGGGTATTATGACAAAGGACTTGGTCGCACTATCCGAACTCGAGAATAAAAAGGTTGTGAATACCAAGGAGTTTTTATACGCAATACAGGAGCGATTAAACACAATAACAGGACAAAAGGAATAAAAACTATATGAAATATGACGGCATTGTTATCTTCAGTGATCTTGACGGGACACTCCTAGATAAAGACAGAAACTTATCAAAAGAAAATATGGACGCAATTACTCGCTTTATTTCACAAGGCGGTCGATTTGGCATATCCACCGGACGCATGGAAAGAACCACTACCGTTAAACTTCCCGAGCTTTATATGAATGTGCCTTCTATCTTTTTTAATGGCGCAATGGTTTATGATACTAATACAAAAAAAGTACTATTTAAAACTACGATGTCTGATGACCTTGAGCCTGTGCTGAAAACAATTATGTCAAAATATCCGGAAACATGCTGTGAGATAAATATGCACGGAAAGGCTTATGTATTTAATCCTAACGACATTGTACGATTGCAGCTGGAAAGAGAAGGCCTTGAAGTAGAAGAAGCCCCTTGGGAGGACATTCCCGGAGAATGGCTGAAAATATTATTCTTAGATAAACATGAGACTCTGGAAAAGATAAAGGCAGATTTGGAGCAATTAAGCAGAACCGATCTCAACATAGTTTTCTCAGAACACGAGCTTCTGGATATTATGGAAAAAAGTGCATCCAAGGGTGCCGCTCTACATAAGCTAAAATCAATTTACAAAGATGATTGGCGTTTATTAGTGGCTATCGGTGATAATGACAATGATTTGGATATGATACAAGCAGCTGATTTGGGTATTGCTGTCGAAAATGCAACCCCTGCTGTTAAAGAGGTATCTGATTTCATAATTAAGAATCATAATACTCCGTGCATCCCCCAGGTTTTAGAGCTATTGGAAGCATATTTATAAGCTTTTGTTTACTATTCAAGAAATGTTGGTAAAATATATAAATAATAATATGTACTTTTTTATAAGGGGGTGTAACAATATGAAAAAAGGAAAGCTTATAATACTTTTATTAGCTTTTTTCCTATTGTTTTCAGTATGCTCCTATGCGGAAGTACCCAAATATGATAACTTTGATAATTCAAAGTCGGAGTATGGCTCTGTCGGTGCAAAATATGTTCCTTATGAACAAAAACGTGTTAAGACAAGGATTCAAAATAGTACTGATAAATACGACTATGACCTTTTCGGACGGGAGAAGTTTGAGTATTTTCCTTTGCAACTAGGTGATGGCGAATATAAGGTTACTATTTTTGAAAATGTCACAGCTAGCCGCTACCGTCTGGTTAAAACACAGAGCATTAAGGCTACAATTAAAAATATATTGGATGTTTTTAAAGCCTCTGTACAGACAATAAACTGGAATTCCGATATGGAAATTATTAAAAAAGCCCAAGAGTTAACAAAGGATCATAAGACTGATAAAGAAAAGGTTGCTACAATATATAATTTTGTGGTAAATACATTCAGCTATGATTATGAAAAGATTAAAAGTATTGATACTTCATATGTACCAGATATTGAAAAAGTATACCAGGCTAAAAAAGGGATTTGTTATGATTATTCAGCTGTTTTAGCAGCTATGCTCAGAAGTCAGAACATACCCATTAAATTAAAAAAAGGGTATTCAGATTTAGTTAACGGATATCATGCCTGGAATGAAGTATATTTGGCTGAAGAGAATCGTTGGATTGTTATAGACAGCACATATGATTCGGTTTTAAAGAAAAGCGGCAAGAAATTTAATATGGAAAAAGATAGCGCAAAGTATAAAGCATCCCGAGAATACTGATTTTCAATAGACTTCCAACCTATTAAATATTTTTTATAATCATATAAAAAAAGTTAGATTCATTAATTAGCAAATAAGCATTAATATCAAAAAATACTAATAATAAAACTTGCATAAACTGCAAGTTTTATTATTTTAAATGTCATTTATGCATACTTTAGTTATAGTGAGTCTGTAAATATAAATACAAACTAATTATCAAAGCAGCTTTTAACATCAATTATTATTATATTTAACAATTTTATAAAAAATGAAATATTAAATTTGTAAAATTGCAAAATAGTGCTTGACGGATATAATGCTTTTGTATACAATAATATGAATCACATTTGCATAAATATACGACTACAAGTAAATAAAACGAAAATTTCATCATCGTACCCAAGCTGATGAAACTCTTCCTTTCCGGGAAGAGCTCAACACAAAAGTTCTTTACATAAATATTAATATTAAAAACCGAGTATGTAAAATGAACACAACGCAAAGGAGGTTATTTCATTGTATAAAGAAATGTCAACGGAAGCCATGAATAGCTATTTTGATATAGCAGGAGAGGTTGTAGAGATTAAGAACAAATTCAGGCCGGGAGTCTATGATAAATATAATGTAAAACGCGGACTGAGAAATGAAGATGGTTCGGGCGTTTTAGTAGGATTAACCGAGATTGGTGATGTTCATGCCTATGTTTTTGATGAAGGGGAAAAGGTTCCTGTTGAAGGCCGTCTTGTATATCGAGGAATTGATATTTATGATCTGGTAAAAGGCTTTATTTCCGAGAAACGCTTTGGGTTTGAGGAATGTGCATATCTTCTCCTCTTTGGTGATTTGCCCGGTAAAAAAGCTTTAGATCAGTTTACCGAGGTTTTGGGATCAAGGAGAAAAATAGATGAGGACTTTGTAAGAGCCAATATTCTAAATGCTCCAAGCCCTGATGTAATGAATAAAATTGCTCGTTTAGTTCTTACTATGTACTCCTTCGATAAAGATGCAGACGATACCAGTATCAAAAATCTGCTCAGGCAAAGCATGGACTTAGTTGCTAAATTTCCTGTTATGGCTGCATATGGATATCATGCCAAAGCACATTATCTTGACGGAAAGAGTCTGTATATTCATAATCCTGACTCGGAGCTTAGTACCGCAGAGAACATTCTTATGCTTTTAAGGCCTTCCAAAGAATATACCGATCTCGAAGCAAGGGTTTTGGATCTTGCACTTGTACTGCATGCGGAGCATGGCGGCGGTAATAATTCAACCTTTGCAACTCACGTAGTGTCATCCTCCGGGACTGATATATATTCATCAATTGCAGCTGCTGTAGGAAGCCTTAAGGGCCCGAAGCACGGCGGTGCTAATAATAAGGTTACCAGTATGTTGGAGGAGTTTAAAAACGAAGTTAAGGATTGGGGAAGCGATGAAC